>CAZWLS010000115.1:6801-11219 GCA_964634415.1 uncultured Roseivirgaceae bacterium
TTTGATAGCGCTGGCAAAAGTGGACTCAACTATACCTTTGACACCACACATCAATTCTTTGCTCCGGTACCGTTAGCTAATGCCCTGAAAACACTTAACAACGTGCCGGTTTATGAATATTCGACTGGGAAGAACTTCCCGCCAGAGGATACACAAAAGAAAAATTTCTCTGGAATAGATCTTGATACTTGGGGGCGTCAGTTTTTAGAGGCTGTAGACAACGTACTGGCACCAGAATATGCTGTGCCTACCTTCTTAATAGACAATGGAGCAAGCTTAAAACAGCTGCTCGATGCGAAAAAGAAAGTAGCTGAAGCCATCTTTGGAAACATCGATTATATCATTGAGCCAGAAAACAGAGGTGGAAGCACAACTAATTTGAACAATGCGCAGGAAAAATTCTACCAGCAGATACTTATCAAGTTATCAAACGCGTACTATTATAATTGTGTGGTTCAAACATCGATGAACATTTCTTCATCGTATGAAGGTAGCAATCAGGATCCGCCACCAAAAGGAGAAGTAATCGTTCCGAGGCTGTATGGGGATATGAAAGGAGATGATCCTCAATCTAGCGCAGGAAATGATCAAGATGTATCGAAAGAATATGCACTATCTACAGCAAAAGTACCAATGGGTAGCGGCACCTCATGGTTAAATTACCTGTTTACAGCGAAAGAATCTGCGAACCAGCGAAGCTTCAAATTTGGCAACATGCTGTTCAATGTAAATCACATCGAACATGAAATAAGTGATGTGGAAGGATTAAAAGATGACGATTATAAGGCTTCTTCTTGGTTGACCTTTGTACTACCACTTGAGGAAAGTCTGGGGTCGATGGGTGAAGTTGAAATTCCAATCCCACTTCGCGGATACCCAACTCCGCCTTCCATTACCAATCAGTCGTCAGACTACGATCAGGGGAGTGCATCAGAGCAGACTACCATACCAGATGCACGTAAATGGGGGTATAAATATGAGTATACACAGATTAGTGCTGTGCAAGACACCATCAAGACGCAAGTGCAATTCAATATTTCGGAAAATTCAATGCTAGAATCGTTGGCGTTTGCTCAGACCATTGACCTGCCAACAGCATTAGCACAGTTCTCAGCAGTCTATTCAGACATCAAAGATGACCTAGAGAATTACCTGTCTAAGATCAATCCAAATTCCGAAGAAAAAGAGCCGACAACTTTTAAAAATGCAAAATGTGCATTGCAGGCATTTATTTATTTAGCTGAAAATGTAGCAACTGGGTGGTCTACATGGAGGCAAATCAATCCGAGAGGAGGAAACAAGGCTGAGGCGATGTTTGCTGCATCACCAGCATCTCGTACGCTAGCCTACACATTTAGTGAATATAAGCCTGATAGCGTTGATGAATTCAGATTGCATGTAGATCCGAGCGCTGACAACCCGGATGATATTATGCCGCAAGTCAACCTGATCTCATCCGATAAAGTGCTCAAGGGAATACTAGTAAAAGGCTCAACTGATGAATATCACTATAAAAACCCGAATGGAGACGGATACTTAACGTTTGATGAAGGCAAGGCGATTACAGAGCGGCAAGTGGAGCTCTCTAACTTGGATGTGTTGAATTTCCAAAATGCATGGGCTGGTATTTATGTAACACGAAATGAAGAACTGCTGAAGAAGAAGGAGCAACCTTCGAACATAAACCGGCCGCTCGATGTGCAATGGGAGACTACTAATGAGTATTTCGTTTATCAGACGCCGTTAGTGAAGTTCTACAATAAGCTGCTGCCACAGCTGTTGTGTGAAGATGAAATCCTTATCAACAAGATCAAAGAATATGACAAGCCTCAAAAGCTAGAAATATATATGCAGGATCTGCTTGGCGCACTTGTTGACAACATAGAGACACAAACGTTGCAATTGAAGGTAGAAGTAGAGTATGACTACAGCATTAATGGTCAGGGTAAATCATTGGGGATAACCTTGCCACTATTGTTGGACACTCCTTTTGAGTTGGATAAAGATGCAGATATACAAGTAGATGAAGATTGTAGTGGTTCGAATAGTTTCGCATGCAAGCTTACAACTGCGATTGAAAGTTGGTTTACAACGAATAAGCCATCGACAGAAAATGGAAAGTTTCAGTTTAAGATTCAGATCTTACCTTCGACCGGATCAAACTTGCCACTGTTGAAACTCAATAATCTAGTGCTTGCAGTAGAGGAGATAGACCCAGATTCTTTTAAATTTTAGAGACTGCTTGTGGTTTAAATACAATGATTGAATTATATCAGTTTAAATTAATAGTAAGGAATCAAGTCTAGATGTTTGCTAAAATCAGGCTTTATTAATTTTTCACAAATACTTTATCGCTATCTGGATAGTGCTTTTGATACATGTAATAGTTGATGCCGTCCTTTAGTCCAACATCTGGAACGATGATATTTTTCGCCTTGGCGAATTGCATCACAGAGATGTAAATGTCAGAAGCAGGGATGATTACATCAGCTCGATCTGGGTTTAGTTGGAGCCTGTTTAAACGATCCTCTAGTGTTAGGTTTTTCAGGACATCTTGAGTTTTCATGAGTGTTTCCAAACTCATTTTTTTACTTTTTAAGTTGGATCCAGAAAGCTCGAACAGTTTGTTGATGTTACCACCAGTACCGACAGCGGTAATTTTCTCACTATTCTTAAATGCATATTCATTTACCCAATCCTGCATTTTCTGCCAGGATTCAGGCGTATCGCGACCTTCCAAAGTTCTTACCGAACCCAGTTTGAAAGATCTGGAGTAGGCCTTCTGGTGGTTTTCATAGATATTCAACTCTGTACTACCACCGCCAACATCGATATGGATATAATGTCCATTATCAAGTCCTTGAAGGATTACTTTGTTGATCATTTCTGCTTCTTCCTGACCACTTATAATTTCTAAAGGGAGGTCTAGTTCCTTTCTAACTTTGTCAACAATTTTATTTCCATTTTCAGATTCTCTCATTGCGGAAGTCGCACAACCATAAAATGCATCGATCTCATACAGATCGATTAAGTTTTTATATGCTGTCATCAATTTGAAAAAACGCCCCTCATTGTAATCACTAATTTTTCCTGTCGAAAAGACATCATGCCCTAATCGAAGTGGAAAACGAACATATTCCAACTTCTTAAATGTGATGACTTTTTCATATTCCAGTACTCGCGTGATTTGTAGTCGTACTGCATTTGAACCTATATCTATGGCGGCCAATTTCATCAGGCTAAATTACACTGGATTTTAGCCTTTGATAAGGCAATCCAAAGAATATTGACTGAACTTAATCTAAAATAGAAACTCGAACGCTAGGTAGAATCAATTCTGAACTTTCATCCTGTATCTTGAATACGTATGTTCCTTTTTCAATACCTAACTCTGAAGTCTGAATCCTCCATTGTCGGTTCGAAGTAAGTGATTTTCTTATCACCTGTTTCCCATCTATTGAATAGATTAAAAGAGTAGGGTTTGAAAAAGTTATGTCACTTTGAATGAAAATATCTTCGTTTAAAATGGGGTTTGGAGATATAGTGAAACCTAGATTTTGCTTTTGCAGATAGCGAATGGTAATGATAAAATGTAGTTCGAATTGACCATCAAAATCAACTTGCTTTAGCTGATAAAAATACGTTCCTGATGGTATGTTTAGGTCCGTATATTTATAGGTCTTGACTTCATTAGAATTTCCGTATCCTTTGACCCTACCTATTGGATGGAAGTTGATGCCGTCACTTGATCTCATGATATCAAAGTAATCGTTGTTAATTTCTAATGCTGTTGACCAGTTAAGGATGATTCCATTATCTGTCTCAATTCCATTGAAATTGATTAGCTCTACCGGAAGACCTGTTTCACCCTCTAATGTAACCGTGGCCCCGTCGTCACTTGTCACTACTGTTCCATATGCTTCTTCTGGAGTCAAGGAACCTATGCGCTCGATGGTTAATGTACCCCCACTTTCAACGTGGATGCCACTGCCACCTTCTAGTGATGATGCACCTCTAAAATTATCTTGAATATTTAAGCTACCGCCATCTTGAATTACTATTTGATCATTATCTCCAGGTATATCATCTGAATCATCTTGATCAAAAATTAGGTCGTCGAATGCATCCAAAGCTCCTGATACGAATACTGTTGAACTTTGACCGTCATCATTTAGAATCAAATCGTCAATTTGCATATCAAGTCCAACTAAAAGGTTGACAGTTGATGTTCCGTAGATTGAAATATCGCCCCAAAGACTTGGGTTGGTATCGGGCCCTTCGTGCATGTCAATGGAACCGCTCAGATTTACAGTTGCGCTATGAAATTCCATATCGCGATTAACATTTGTTACAGATAAAGTAGATGTAGATGAGGTAGAGAATGTCCCGCCAGTTACAATGATGCTGCTATTGAATTG
>CAZWLS010000116.1:0-11216 GCA_964634415.1 uncultured Roseivirgaceae bacterium
CCTGTAACAGGATTGGCTTGAGCAGGAGTTATAACTGAGATAGTTAAAACTAAAGCAGCTACGATACCGATGAATAAACTACTAGCTAAGCTGGTTAGTGGTGATATATCAACGTAGTATCTGTAAACAAGTCCAAGAATTGCATCCGATATCAAGTATCCGAGGATACAGCCGATTACAAGTGAAATAGAGAGAACGTAGAAAAACGACCTGTTTATAGTTAGCAAAAGTTGCTTCAAAGAAGAACCAAGAACTTTTCTTACGCTGATCTCTTTTATGCGTTTTGCAACATTCAGTTTTGAAAGTGCAAATATTCCCGCCAGACTGAGAAATCCTCCTAAGATTGCCATTGCCAAAAAGATGATTCGCAGGTTTGCTGTATCTCTCACAGCCGATCCGTATGCAAGGTCTTTTTGCCAACTGCCAACATATGGGCGATCTACTTCCTCACTCCATATGGCTTTGAACTTACTTTCAATTTCAGATTTATCACTGTGATTTACTTTAGCAATTAGGTATGGATAATTATCTGTTTCCTGATACAGAAACACCGAAGGACTGTCTTCTGAGTCGATATAGACATCATGAATAATATTGGCATAGACACCAATGATCGTTTTCTTCTCTTCTCCTATTTCAACGGTTTCATTAATAGGATTATTACCGTCATAAAACTGATCAACAAACTCTTGATTGACAATTACCGAATTTGATTGATCCGATTTGCTTCCATCAAGAAAAGGCCTACCAAGTATTATCGGTAACTCCATTAATTGAATATATCCCGTCCCGGCAGTATAGGTTCTTATCTCATGAAAAGAGGTGTCAATCTTGGCAATTTGTGTCCTTCCTGATCTTCCAAATCTTTGCAAGTGATTGAATGTGCCAACCGTTTCGACACCTGGAATTTGATCTATTTTTTGTTTTATGGCACCATAAATTTCTTTGTCCGAAAGTTCAAGTGTATAAATGTCTTCGTTTGCATATCCAAGCTCAAGGTCCTCGAGAAATTGTTCGTTATTAGAGAAAGAAATTGCGGCAGATAGTACAGCAATCGAAAAACAATATTGAGAGGCGGTAAGAATTTTATTGATCCATCCTACTCCTCGAAGTTTTACGGATTTTCTCATAATGGCCACAGGTTGAAATTTCCAGGCATACAATGCAGGCATTATTCCAGCCACTAACGTGGTAAAAACAAGAAAAGAAATAACGAATAGAATCACTCCAGTTAAGCTTATGTCTTTAAGCAAAAATGTTTCACCGAAAAGCCCCATGATACTGTTGGAAGTAAAGTTGATCATGGAAAGCCCAACTATGAATGCCATGGCGCACACAAACCCCATTTCCATTAGAAATTGGGACATGATTTGCTTGTTTTCTGATCCTAAAGTCTTCCTGATTCCGATTTCTTTTAGCCGTTTGGCTATCATGGCAATTGAAGAGTTTGCAAGGTTGAAACAGGCAATTAGAAAGATCATTCCGGCCAATGAGGTGAAGATGATGTAAACACCAGATCCCAGTCTGATATTGGTATTGTTTCGATACATATCAGTATCGTTATGAATAGGGCTTTGAAATTGAACCAAATCAATGTTGTTCATTTTTAATGACTCGTGAGCTTTATTCTGAAGAGGGAGGTATTCTTCAAGCTGATTTTCTATTGATTCTATGTTCTCAGGAGTCGTTCGGACATAGTAGCTCATGTAAAGATAATTTTCCCAATTATCCATGCTCATTCCAGTAGCTTCAAGGTAGGTATCGAGGTTCATCAGCAGGTTGAAATCAAAGCTGCTATTCAATGGAATTCTTTCGAAGACACCTCCCACTACCACTTCAGTTTTTTTGGTGGAGTTTACATAGAGTGTCAACACTTCGCCAAGCGCTACTTCATTTCCGAAAAGTCGTTTTGCTGTAGGCTTTGATAGATAAACAATAGGCTTTTCGCTAAATTCTTCAAAGGAACCATACCAGAGTGGAATGTTGAACATCTCAAAAAAGTCAGAGGATGCAATTGCTACAGATTGGTCAAAGTACTGATTGTTTATTTTGACTGTCATGTATTCATCAAAATAGCTGCTCACTTGCTGCACCCCGCCAATTTCATTTCTTAGTTTGTCATCTAGAGGTGCCGGAGAAATTTCATTTCTACGTACCTGACCATTTTCAAAGGTCATCGTATTGATCCGATAAACGTCTTCGGTGTTCTTGTAGAAATTATCGAATTCAATATTGTGCGCATACATGGAGTAAACGAATATGCACATGCTAAGAGCAATGCCTAGTCCAATAATATTTATTAGTACTGCCCATTTGTTTTTCCAAGAGTGCCTCATGGCAAGCTTGAAATAAGATTTAAATAAAGGATACATAGTATTAGTCGTTTGAGTTTTCCTTTTAGCGTAATTGCGGTAGCACCTAATCACATTCCACCAAAAAAAGAGCTTGGCTTTCCATGGAGCGTAGCCACGTTCCATTCTTAGAAAAAAGAATTCTTCAAGATCGCCTTCAAGCTCTTCTAGTCGTTCGGATTTGCAATACCATCTGAAAAGTTTCAGTGCCAGTCTCGGGGGCCGATGTAGTCCTTGTTTGCTCATTAGCCTTTAGACCATTTTAGTGCTTTATCCGGAATTTGGTATCTTAATCTTTCTCGCAGGGTAGACAATTCGTCTAATGCAGTCTGAGCGTATGGTGTTAAATAAAATAACCTCTTGCGTTTGCCACCTCTTTCGGAAGTAGCTTCACTCATTTTGGATTCTAAGAAACCCTTTTCTTCGAGACGATATAGTACTGTGTGGATGGCACTGACATTAATCTTTTTCCCGGTCTGTTTTTCATATTCTAATACAATGTTTACCGAATAGGCTTGATCATATAAGACACCTACTAGTAATAAGACCAGTTCTTCGAAATTCCCAAGTTTAATATCACGCATATTTTACACAATTGTCAGTATTATACTGAGGCGAAGATAATAAAGTTTCACTTTTGTCAGTATTATCATAATAAATGACTCATTAGATACTAAAAAGCTATTTTTAACTTTTACTACTTAAATGATGCGTCTTAAATTTTCCACTCTGATTATTTGCATTCTGCTTGTCTCCTACTTAGCAAATGCTCAACAGTATGATAGCATCATAGTTGCTGATGGCAAGAAACCTGATGAAAACAACCTTATCTTTTTACAGGGGAATGTATTTACCTATCAAGTTGAAACAGAAAGTGATTTAGACTTACCCGATCAAATAATTTATACTGTATTAGGGCTTCCTACTAAGAAAAGAACCAATCGGAAACAAACTGAGGTGGTTATTTCGACTGTTCCTGATAAGAGGAAATATGAGAATACAGGAATAGTTGACAATCCATCAAACCTATGGATGCATCCTCCCAGAAGTGGTACTTTGAAAGTCCTTGAAACGTGTCCATTTCCTTATGTAAAATTCCCACTTGAACAAGGATCAAGTTGGAGTGATCAGATTTTGATAGGTGAGCAATGGTCTTTGGGAATGTGGAAAGGGAAAATGCTTTTTGATGTTGTATATAGTGTAGTAGGCAAAAAGCAACTGGAGATGGATAATATCAGGTTTGAATGTTGGGTAATTGAAGCTACTGCTCAATCAGAAGTTGGTGCTACCAAGACGACAATAACTTATCATGAAGATGAGGGATTTGTTGAGTTACTATTTAATACTCTTCAAGGGGATGAAATAACCTTTAAGCTAGAAAGTATTGTACAAGGTCCTGTTTATAAAAACATGAACAACTACTTCACAACTAAGCTGAATTCTTCTAACTAAAACATGCTTTAAGTATACCAAAGGACTATTTTTAATCCTTTATTACTAAAATGTAGAACAAATTAAATTACGCCCCGTATATTTGTTCTACAATTTAGAATATAAAGTCATGAAAGAAAGTAAACTCGGGGACTTTGAAGAAACCATCTTGCTTTTGGTTGGTATCCTGAATGATGAGGCTTATGCATTCAAGATCGCCGAGGAATTTGAAACGCAAACAAAAAGGCCAGTATCTATTGGCGCGGTTCATTCCACATTA
Organism: uncultured Roseivirgaceae bacterium; assembly: GCA_964634415.1. Taxonomy (GTDB): domain Bacteria; phylum Bacteroidota; class Bacteroidia; order Cytophagales; family Cyclobacteriaceae; genus Ekhidna. The sequence continues at coordinate 4,063 of CAZWLS010000116.1, forward strand.
AGTCGTATCGAAGAGAAGGGCTTTCTCACCTCAGAAATGGGGGCTGCTTCTGCCGAACGAGGGGGTCGTAGAAAGCGAATTTATACCATTACGGCCGCGGGTCAGCGAGCATTGGAGATTTCTAGAGAGCTGAAGATGAACTTATGGAATCAGTTTCCTGCTTTTGCGGAAGGTAAACTCAATTTCGTACTTGGATGAAAACCCCAAGGCCTCCAAAACTTGCCGAAAAATTCCTCTTGCTATTTCTAAAAAAAGAATTGGCAGAGGAGGTACTTGGTGATCTCGATGAAAAATTCTACTGGACTATAGAAAAAAGATCATTGAGAAAAGCCAAGCTTAACTACTGGTACCAAGTATTTAACTATCTCAGGCCCTTTGCTTTCAAACTTTTTAAGTCAAACTCAATATTACCGACTATGATCACACATAATTTTAAAATCAGTTATCGCATCCTTAAGAAGAACAAAATCTTTTCCGCGATCAACATTGGTGGCCTTGCAATGGGAATGATTGTAAGCATTTTGATAGCTCTTTGGACATATGATGAGCTTTCATTCAATAAGCATCATGAACACTATGATAGCATCGTGCAGGTATTAAGAAAGGATACTGAAGATGGAGAGATTGAAGTGAATAGCTCATTGGTAAGTAAATTAGGTGGCCATCTAAAAGAGACTTACCCAACACTTTTTGAGCGTGTAACGATTACATTCTTTAGAAATCAACAATTGGTAGTTTCTGTTGGCAAGCAATCTCTTGAACGGACCGGGTATTTTTTTACTTCAGATGCTCCCGAATTGTTTTCCCTCGAAATGGCTGCCGGACAACCTGATTTAGGAACTAAAGAATCAATTCTACTTTCCGAATCTCTTGCTAAAATGCTATTTCGAGACAAGAATCCAATTGGAGAGTTTGTAAAAATCAATACCAGAACGCAGCTCATTGTAAATGGGGTTTACAAGGATATTCCCTTGAATTCAACCTTTGGAGACATGGAATTTATGCTTTCAATGGATCTCGTATACAATGAAGAAAGTCCTGCAACTTGGGATAATTACAATACCAAGGTTTTTGCTCAACTCAACGATGGTATTGTGCTTGAAGAAGCTGCTGAAATAATTAAAGATGCACTGAACAACAACATGCCAGAGGGATCCAGGCCTACGGATTTGCTACTTATTCCAATGAAAGATTGGCACTTGAACTCTACATATCAGGACGGTAAGCAAGTGGCAAGCAGCAGAATGACATTGATAAAGCTTTATATGGCAATCGGTGTTTTTGTCTTGCTTCTGGCGTGCATCAATTTTATGAATCTGAATACAGCGCGCTACCAAAATCGAGGAAAGGAAGTAGGTATTAGAAAAACAGTTGGATCACAGCGGAAGCAATTAGTTTCTCAATTTTTGTCTGAATCTGTCCTTTACGCTTCCGTATCTTTTATCATATCGATTGCAGTCGCCTGGTTGATCATTCCTTGGTTTAATGAAATTTCAGATAAGGATTTGTCCCTTCCTTGGGACATGCCGCTGTTTTGGATTAGTGGAATCTTATTCACATTGTTTGCTGCATTAATTGCAGGGAGTTATCCTGCAGCATTTTTGTCATCTTTTAATCCTTTAAAAGCGCTAGGAGGTACCTTAAAGCAAGGCAAAGCAAGCATTAGATTGAGGCAGGTTCTAGTAGTATTCCAATTTGCCATTTCAATATTATTGATGATTGGCACATTCACGGTTCATCATCAGATTCAGCATGCAAAGGCTCGTCCTGTTGGATATGATCAAGAAGATCTAATTACTTTAAGAGGTCGTTCGGGAGAATATTATGAAAAATTTGATGTGCTTCGATCAGAGATTATCCGTACTGGGATGGCAGAAGATATGGCTTCTGCGAATTACCCATTAATGAATACTCTAGGTAACAATGGAGGATTTAGACTTGAAGGAACAGATGATGTCTATCCTTTTTCATTCAATACCATTTTTGTCACCTCAGAATATGGTAATACCACAAAGTGGGAGTTGGTAGCAGGTCGTGATTTTTCGAAAGACTTTGGGGCAGAAACTAACAATATAATTCTCAGTGAGTCAGCAATTGCTAAAATGGGTCTTGAAGATCCGATTGGTAAGCGTCTGATATCTCGATGGGGAATGCGCGACAGAAAAGAGTTGACAATCATCGGGGTTGTTAAAGACATGATCAAAGGATCTCCTTATGATCCACCAATGCCATTAATGGTATTTATAAGTGATTCAGAGCACTATTCATTTATCAGAATTAAGAAAGGAGCTTCTTATGTTGAAGCTATACCTAAGATTCAGGAAGCATTTCAAAAAGTACTGCCTGATCACCCATTCAATTATGAGTTCGTAGATAATGAGTTTGCCAGAAAGTTTAGAGACGAAGAGAAGATTGGTAGTCTCGCAACGCTATTTAGTGGCCTTGCAATACTTATTAGCTGTTTAGGCTTATTTGGTTTATCTGCATTTATGGTCGAGCAACGTACCAAAGAAATTGGAATACGAAAAGTGTTAGGAGCCTCAGTATCCAACTTGTGGAGATTACTGTCTAAGGATTTTTCAATACTGGTAATTATCTCATGCCTTTTTGCAATTCCAGTCGCATCCTACGCTTTGAACGGTTGGCTTGAAAATTATGAATATCGCATTGAAATTACCTGGTGGATGTATGCGCTAGCATCATTTTTTGGATTCTTGATAGCATTTTTTACGGTAAGCTATCATTCTTTAAAAGCGTCATTTAGTAATCCTGTAAATGCACTTCGATCTGAATAAACGCAACATGATTAAACCTCCAAAATTTGCACTAAAGCTATTGCTACTTTTTCTCAAAAGGGACTTGGAAGAGGAGGTTGTAGGAGACCTGGAAGAGAAATTTTATTCCTCTCTCAGCAAAAGGGCTTTGTGGAAAGCCAAGTTGAATTACTGGTTTCAAGTGCTCAATTACTTCAGACCATTTGCTATCAAAAACACAAAATCACGACTTATGAATACACGTTTTGGGTCATTGCTAATTAGCAATTACATCATTATTGCGTTTCGAATATTTAAAAAAGACAAGCAATTCACATTGATAAATGCCCTTGGCTTATCACTTGGTATATGCAGCAGCTTATTCATCTACCTATGGGCACAAGACGAGTTGAAGTTTAATGCGGAGTTTGATGAGAATATTGTAAGAGTGCTTCACAGAGAAATACAGACTGGTGGTGGAGTAATCGTAGATCCGTACGTGTCATATCCGCTGAAAGATGTCTTGGAGGAGAACTATCCTTCTGTCGAAAAAGCAATCGTAATGTCTCGTGGCAATTGGTCAGCCTTTGAGGTTAATGAAGAATTGATTGAGTTTGGTGGTATTGATGCATCTCCTGAGATTTTTGAATTCTTTAACATGAAAATGATCAAGGGCGATTATCAGAAGATGTATGATAATATGAATACGATCGTCATCTCAAGATCATTTGCAGAAACCTATTTTGGCAAGGATTGGGAATCTCAAGATCTAATCGGTACTGTTTTGGAAAATGATATCGGTGACAGCTTTGAGCTGATAGGCTTTTATGAAGACTTTTCGTACCACACCACACTTGAATACAAATTTGTAGTACCCTTTGATCACCTTTTGAACCAGCGGCCGGGGTTGAAAAGGTGGGGAATAAGCATGCTGCAAGTCTATATCAAGACTGCAGATGGAATATCTATTGAAGATGCGAGAAAGCTACTGGTGAATGCAGATGTAGATCATCGCAAGGATTATAGTACGGTAAAACATGAGTTGATTTTGCAACCGCTAAAAAATGCCTATTTGTATGGAAGATTTAAAGATGGAAATATAGATGGTGGTCGAATAGATTATGTAAGACTATTGCTAGCAGGAGCGATTTTCATTCTGGTCTTAGCCTGCATCAACTTTATGAATTTGTCTACTGCACGCTCGGTGCAACGCGCAAAGGAGATAGGCATACGTAAGGTTATGGGAGCTTTGAAGATGGATTTAAGAAACCAATTTTTGATAGAGTCCATCCTTATCACATTCTTTTCTGTGTTGTTGGCTATAGGTGTTGTTCTATTATTCCTCGATTCATTCAATCGATTAACAATGAAGGATATCGAGTACCAGGTCTTTACTTTAAAGAGTGTGGGTTACTTAGTACTTTTTGGACTTGTACTTGGAATTTTATCCGGTCTTTATCCTGCATATGTTTTATCATCAATCAATACACAACAGTCCCTTAAAGGCCTAGTGGCTAAAGGAAGGTCTCGGTTCTCGTTTAGGAAGTTTCTAGTCGTCTTACAATTCGCAATTACTGTGATAATGATCACTGGAGCGGTGACTGTATTTAAACAAGTTTCTTACATACAGAATAAAAATATCGGGCTGGATAGAACCAATTTGGTTCGAACATATACCTATGATATGGATCAAAATAAAGAGTATGCTTCTTTTAAAAATGAGCTGCTCAAACGACCCGGAGTGGAAAGTGTCACGATCGTAGATCAGTTGCTGATCAACATGCGTAATACCACCGATAGGATAAAGTGGGAAGGAAAGGAAAAGGGAGGAGACATAAATTTCTATGTAATAGACGGTAATCCTGATTTTTTACCAACAGTAAGAATCGAATTGAAAGAGGGGCGAAATTTTAGTTGGGATCTAAAGACTGATACAATGCATTATCTGGTAAACGAGGCAGCAGTTAATGCAATGGGTCTAACTGATCCTATTGGTAAGAGTTTTGAAATGTGGGGTCAAGAAGGAAGAATTATTGGTGTAGTAAAAGATTTTCATCTCAAGTCACTTCACAATTCCATAGAACCTCTGGTTATCAGGAACGACATGGCCTATAATTGGATGGTGCTCCTTCGTACAAAGGAAGGTATGCAAAAAGAAGCTGTAGAGTCACTAGAGGAGGTATTTTATCTATTTAACAATCCAAAACGTGCATTTTATTTTCGGTTTATGGATGATATGTATGAAAATCAGTATCGAAGTGAAATGCTCATTAAGGACTTATTATGGTTCTTCACCATCATTGCAATAGGCATATCATTGATTGGTTTGTTTTCGCTAGTAGCGTATTCTACTTCCAGGCGAACGAAAGAAGTAGGGATTAGGAAAGTACTTGGTGCCACCATTGCCGATATCCTGAGGTTACTGTCAAGGGAATACACGATCTTACTTGGCCTTGGCCTTTTGATAGCTGTTCCATTGAGCCATCAGATCATGACTTATTGGCTAAGCGGATTTGCTTATCGTATTGAACTTGGAGTTGGTGTCTACATAGCGGCTTCCGCATCTGCGTTGTTGATGGGGTATTTGGTAGTGCTATTTAAAACTGCAAAAACTGCAACTTTAAATCCAGTTAATCAGCTTAGAAATGAATGAGATTATTTGAAAATCAATTCCCAATATCCAACATCTATCCATCGATCAAATTTTAACCCTACCTCCTTCAATTGACCTACTTTTTGAAATCCCAGTCTCTCATGAAATTTGATACTGGAATCATTTGGTAGTGAAATGCCAGCCAAGACTGCGTGTATGTCTCTGGATTTTAATTCGTCTATCAAGGTTTGATAAAGTTGATTGCCAAGTCCCTTTCCGCTTGATTTTGTTGCCAAATAGATACTTACTTCTACCGTGTTTCTATAAGCTTGTCTTGGTTTCCAAATCGTAGCATATGCATATCCAATTAGTTGATCATCGACTTCTATAACTAGCCAAGGCAAGTTGTATTCTCGCTGTACTTTTTCAATCCGTTTACCCATTTCTTCTGAATCGATAGGGTTAACCTCGAATGTGGAGTGAGAATGTAAAATATAATGATTGTAGACCGTTGCAATTGATGGGGAATCTTCAGCAGTAGCAGCACGGATTTTGGAAAGACTCATAGAATTCAAAAAAATTTTCAATATTAAAAATCATTGATTTTAGCCGAAATTCAAATGTTTTCTGAAGTGTCGCCTCAATGTCGTGCGCAAAATTCTTGATTCGGAAATGCGATAAATAGTCTTGCATTCAATCAAAATTTAATGATATGACTACATCTAAAAATTTCAAAACTATTCTTACATCATTGGGAATGCCAATTATATTCTCGATGTCCTTAACGACAGCAGCTCTTATAAGTATTGCCCCGATTTTTCTTGGCGTGAATGAACGGTTTACCTATGGCATTTTCGGAACACTAGTAGCATTTCTCATAATCTTCGTTTTTTTGAAGATTGATCGCCAATCCTGGAAGGACTACTTTTTAACAATCGATAAGAAAACATTTGTCCGAATAGTTAAAGGTTCTCTTTTTGGTTTTCTGATTGCGGCAAGTATGTTTCTGCTTCAGACTTGGTATAGCGGCTTGCAAATTAGTTTTACTGGAGCTTCTTTTAGTCAATTCGCTATTATGTCATTGTCTTTGCTGCCTTTGGCATTTATGGAAGAATTAGCATTTAGGTCTTATCCATTTTTTAAGCTCAAGAATGCTTTTGGAGTTTGGACTGCACAATTAGTAATAGCAGTTTTATTTGCTCTTTATCACTACGTTGGTGGATGGTCCCTGCTAGCATCCTTTATAGGTCCTGGAGTATGGAGTATTGCCTTTGGATTGCTTGCTCTAAGATCAAATGGGATTGCTTTACCTACAGGTTTTCACTTCGGCTTGAACTTAGCTCTCGCCACTATAGGGAGTAAGCCTTGGGTTCCAGGCTTAGTAAGTATTGACTTTGCAAGCACCCCTTCTGAGGAGATGTTGAAATCAAATGAGTATTTTGGTGGTTTATTGCAGTTATCACTTTTAGCAGTGTTATTGGCACTCACATACTTATATACAAGGAAGATTCATGGGAAAAATCAATCCAACTAATCAACCGGAGCTTGGTAAAAAGCTTTGCGACATTCGTGTTGAGAGAGGACTTACTCAATTGGAGTTGAGAGAAAAATCCCATGTCAGTGTCCGAACCATTCAAAGAATTGAATCTGGTGCTGTCACTCCAAGAATAGTGACAATTAAAATTTTACTTGAAGCACTAGGCGAAGATTTAGAAGAATGGTTTGGGCCGGACGCGATTGTTGAAAAGCAATTTTCAATTAAAAAACTGAGAAATATGTTTCTTGTAAGTGCTTCGGATAGGGATTTA
>CAZWLS010000117.1:0-11035 GCA_964634415.1 uncultured Roseivirgaceae bacterium
TAAATGTCATAGATGTAATACGTTTCAGCCCAATTGGTAGCGTCTACTTGTGATCTTTTTAATATCGTATTACCCTCTTTACTGCTAAATTCCATGGTAATGTTACCGTCTTCATCAGTTGTGGAATTTTTACTCAATTGACCGGAAGGGAAAAAAGATTTTGAAGCTGTCAATAGATTCGCATAATCCCAATAGACAACCTCATTTACATCAGATGCATCGTAGGCAAAAGTCGTTGTGCTTTGCCCCAATTGCCACTGTGAACCTGGAGCTCCTTTCTCTACTAGCCGGTTTAGTGGTGATGCCTCAAAGCTCACCTCTGCAAAGGCTTTGTCAGATGAATGTGTGCTTGTATTTACGTAATAATTTCTATGATTGGACAAATTGTAATTTTCAGCCAATGCGTTAGACTTATATACAGTTTTGTTACCCTCAACATATGGGAGGTAACTCTTCGTCTGCCTGCCAAATTCATCGTACTCAGATGGAGTAACCAAATCTTGTTTTTGCGGAGATCCATTCAACGAAACTTGTTGAATCGTACGTCCCAACCCATCGTAGATTTTGGCATAAATGAACTGCTGATCTGCGTCAAAATCAAATGGATCACTCGCGTTTTGTGTTGCGGTTCGGTAAGTATAGGTCAAGACTGCATTTTCGGATAGCTCAAGCTGATTAGCAATAACTGAATTGCTTGATGTGTAGACCGCTCCTCCTGTAGATTTCACCTCTACTTTGTATAAGCCAGGCTTTTCCACGATTAATTGGTTGTTGCTAGCATTCTGAATCTCAACGTTGTTTTTGAACCACCTGTAATTTGAATGCCCGGGAGATACAGTCAAAGTGGTACTACTTCCCGGACGTAGTTCTTGAGAAGCACCGAGATCAACGATTGGTGCAGTTAAAATGGTTATTTTAGCTTTATTACTTGTCACCTCATTACAGACACCATTTTTCACAATTACTTGATATTGGGTAGTTTCTTGAACATTCGTAAAGCCATGTTCCATGGTTGTATTGGAGATATCTACCCAACTACCAGTTGTGCAATACTGCCATTTTATCACATTACCAACTACGTTACCTCCAAGTGCTAGTGTTCCAGAAGCCTTACTAAATGCTTCCAAATTTCCCGATAAAATACCTGCACTTGTTGGGTTATCAATGTTTACTGTAATTGGTCTTCTATATCCACTCTCACACGCTGTGGAAGTATTGTAGCTAGCCGCATAATAGGTCATATTGGAAGAGATGGATGGTGTGGTATAACTTGTACCTGTATGCAACACACTCCCTCCGAATGATGACGCATACCAGCGGATGGTATTGCCATTTGCCCCTGGAGAAGCTGATATTGTTGCCGAACCACTTCCGCACCTCGTCACTCCAGAACCTGTAGCGTCTCCTGGAATTATGTTAACGGTCGCCGTAATGGCTGTTCGGGTCTGTGCTTCACATGTTGTGGATGTGTTATAGCTAGCTGCGTAATACGTGGTTGATTTAGCCAGGTTAGACCTGGTATAGCTAGCGCCAGTATGCATCGGGCTGCCTCCAGATGATGACGAGTACCAACGTATTGTGTTTCCTCCATTTCCTGGAGTGGCATTGAGAGTTACTGAGCCAGTACCGCACCTAGACGCGTTAGAACCACTCGCCTGGGCTGGGAAGAATGCATTGTATGGAAAGCTAATGGTCTGCGAAGAGGCACTCCAATTGTATTTAATGGTTGCCGACCTAGCTCTGAGGTATATCGGGCCTCGTACGGTTCGAGTAATTTCGGTCCCAAACCCAAGAGACGTAGAAGTACCAGTCGGAGATGTCTGCCAATACCATCTCACACCTAGAGGTGGAGCGTTTGTTCGTGTTACGATTGTGCTTTGACATCCTGTACTTGCAGTGGTTGTAGCTGCAGGTCTTGCAGGTGGTTGTGCATATATCGTAACCGTTTTCTTTTTAACTACAGAACCATTGTCAAGAAAAGATATTGTCTTTGTACCCACAGTATTCCAAGTTATTCTAACACACGAACTTCCTCCAAAACAAAGAGAATTGGTTGAAGTCCCGGCACTCACGGTCCAGGATGGATTCTCAAAGTCGCCTAATATTGTATAGGTATCTACATCCCCAACATTTGCAGTGGCAGAACCGGTTATCTCACCTACACCCCCAAGCTGAGCAGAGACGAATCCAACTAAAATCGAAAAAGTAAAGCTTAATAAGTAGCGCACGGTGATTTTAGTTTTGAGTTTGGAACATGTATTGGAATGCTGAAATGAAGTTTCCATCATTATCCTTGATGTCCTTCAACCGTCTAAAGCCATCGTAGGAATAGGTCTGCTTTCTTCCATTCGGATCTATCATTTCTATGATACCACTGCCTAGCTCATAGATGTATCCGGTTACCAAACCACTATCAAGGTTCGTTCGAAGGTGCTGATAAAGTGTTCTCAGATCAGCAGCATTTGGATTCTCGTCGTCCAGATATCCTTGATAGGTAGTACTTATAAGTGCCTGCACTTCCGAAAGTGTGGCATTACTCACCTGCACCACAGGATATTCATTATTATACCCCCAGACATAGACAACCTCTGTTCCATCCCGGGCGACTTGACTAATGGGTCTATTGCCATCATAGGTTGTAGTTGAGATATTTTCATACTGTTCTAAACCGGGTGGAAGGTCTTTGTTCCAACGACTTATAGTCACCGGAAGTCTTCCATTTAAGGTTCGTCTCACCCCACTTACTTGCGTTGCTCCGTCATACTGATCGACCCCCTTGAGGATGGCAGGATTTGCATCTCTGATATATTCCGTCCTGAGAGTGTTTCCATTGCTTTGTACAGTCTCCTTCTCCATTGGAAGAAGGTGGCTTTCATTCGAATAATCGTAAGTATAGCTCGTGGAGGTAACTACATTATCCGTAGTATGATACATCGTATGCGTAAGTCGATCTAGCCTAAACCACTTCCGTCTGAAGTCATACTGTACAGAGTTGTAAATGGAACTCAAACTACCCACATCGCACGAAAAACAAAATTTGGAGCGGTAGCGACTAAGAACAAACCCTTTGGTGGTCTCTGCATTCAGCTCATGTTCCGTATAAGTATATTGTTCTCTTTGTACTTCTTCATAGTTTGTAAGATCTAACTGTTTGTATGTGATTTTATTCAACAGCGTGCCATTCTTGTGTGTTAGATCTACAAGCTGTACAAAAGGAAATGCCGTGCTAATTGATGTTGCCTCGTTGAAATACTCATAAACAACTTTCCCGTTACCCATCCCTGGGATGCCAGAAGCTACATATGCAGATATTTTTTCCGTTACCACAGAATATCCAATATGACTTCCAGAGTACGTATCCATCGGTACTGATGAATACGCATTCATTTCTATGTACTCAATAGAGGGATCATCTGTACAAGTGTTTCCAAAAACATGTCCTGGCACGTACACAGACATTTTTCCTCCCATTATTATCGGACTGAAAAGAATACCACTTGATTGGTTATTTGCATTCTCATATTCAAATTCACGAAAAGTCCCAGCGTGTGTTCTAGCATCCTCCTCTTTAATCGACTTTATTCTCAACCCACCTGCATCAACACTTGCTGATACTCTCTGTTCGTACTCGATAGAGATATATGCATTCTTATATGGATCAGAGTTGTATGCATAAATCGCATAATCACCTGCTGGCAAAGACAGCCTATTTCCGCTAGCGGATAGTGAGACGGCCTTATAAACTCCATTTGTCTTCTTCATAATCTCCACATAGTTGTCTACTTCGTTTAGTGTTACGTTTTTGGAAATGGTGGCTGAACAATTGACTCCAACTTTAAACTTTGTGAGCTGTGATGTGGGTGTGGACTCATTAATCACTCCATCTGCCTCAGCTTCATAGAAATAAGTCTCTTCATGTATTGGGTTATAATACTCATGCAGCTCATAATCGAAAGTAGCTTTCCCTCCTGTTGGATAGGTAATACTTTTCAAGGACCCCACTTTTGCATAATTGATGGAGGGATTCCGATCAGCTGTCGAAGTCCGATTAACGTGATTAACAGCATCTTTGTATGGTGGAAAGAGTCCTCCTGTGGACCCATTGTAATATCCCCAGTAGTCAATCGATGTTGAAGACATTGACGGGAATGTTCCGTAGCTATAATATTCAAAAGTGTGAGGAGGGTATGTCTCTCCTCCAGACTTGGTAGTTTTTTCCTCGAGCTTCAAAAGCCTGAGTTTATCATAGTTCCCAAAGTAATCATGATCTAGATTAAGCTCCTTTACCTTGCTACGATTTTTCCAAACTTCTATTCGATCAAGCCAATATCCTCCAGTTAAGTCTTCCCTATCTGAGGCACTTTCCACAAAGCTTATTGAGTCACCATATGAAGTGGTAATGGCAGCTAAGCGCTGACTTGCTACGGCTAAGTTGTTGGAGCATGATGACAGCGGTAAACTATGATCTACCGAGGTGCTAAACTTTGCTGAGGTAGTAACCTTTCGGTTGTATATCAATGATTCTGAATCATAATGAAAGAAAATTGTATCACCTGATCTGATAATTTGATTAAGCTGCCATGCGCTTACATATATCATTGGGTCGTTGTATGCGCTCAAATATCTCCCGCAGTTTGATGAACTCGTAGTGGATTCAGTATCTGTGTATACATAGATTCTACCGTCAGGACCACTGATCGTCCAACCGGTTGCACCCGAAAGGTTTAGCGGCTTGGTGATCGTAAAGTCGTCTTCCTGAAGGGGTTTTAGATTGTAGTCGTGATCAAATATGAACTTACCTCCTCCTGCCGGTGTGCTGAAGTAGAAAATATCAGGCTCGGTATCTATCCAACCATAAGCAATGGAATCTACTCGAGTAAGTGGGTCTGCCGGCGTGGTAACAGGCCAGGGTGTTTCGGTAGAGTAGCATGTGAGAACTGTATCAAAGTTAATAACACCGTTTGCAAAGAGAGCATCAGATCGCTTTGTGAACCATCCATCTCGATGTGTTTCGTCTAGATCGTCTGGAAGTCCTTTTACCGTTCGGCTTACGTTGCCCCCAGCATTTAAGGTCCATCCTGCTCCTACCCATGATGCATGATCTTCCACCTTCAGGCCAGAGGCACGATAGCTCAGGCTAATAGGTAGATCTATTTGCGGCAGTGAAATGGTGTGGACGGGAATCTCTATGTTGGCGCTACCTGTGTAGTAGCTCACTGGCAACTCAACGCCTTTGTTGATGTCCAATACATTGGGTGATGGAGGCACCACATTGATGTTGGTATCAAAGGATTCTTGTGCAGCACAATTAAGAATGAAACACAGTGCGAGTAAAGAATTGAGTGCTAGTTTGCTGACCATAAACTTTATCATTTGATGAGGGTGATAAAGCACAAATGAAAGCACTGCTAGATTTCAATTCATCATAAAAAAAAACCAAATATTAGACAACTTAATTTTATATACGTAATGTATACCTAATATGAAGGATAGGTAGTTTCAGACCTTCTCAGGCTCTACCCACCTTCCGTGCTCTTTGATGAGTTCTATAAGTTCGTCTAACGCTTGCTCGGAAGGAACACCTCGCTTAACAACTTCCTGCCCTTTGTATAAAGTGATCTTTCCTTTGCCGGAACCAACATATCCAAAGTCCGCATCGGCCATCTCTCCGGGACCATTTACAATGCATCCCATGATCCCAATCTTGACTCCTTTTAGATGATCAGTTCGCTTACGAATCATCGCGGTGGTCTCTTGTAAATCGAAGAGTGTTCGACCACATGACGGGCAAGAAATGTACTCCGTTTTTGTGATGCGTGTTCGTGCTGCTTGAAGGATACCAAAGGCCGTGTTGTTGTACAACTTTAATTCCTCAACCGATGGGGTCTCATCGGGGGAAAGCATGATTCCGTCACCAATGCCATCGACATATAAGGTGCCCGCATCAGTGGAAGCGTGTATCATCAATTCATCCTCAGACAGTGAAGCATAACCTTGTCTCAATACTATCGGTACTTTCAAATCTCGGTTAATGAGCTCAACTACGAACCTTCTGATGCTTGCTGTAGCATGAGACTGCTCAGAATGCAGTATAAGCACCGTATTGGCCGTTTTTTCAACAAAACCAAAGATTGTTTGGTCGTATTTATCTGTATCTACTAATATAAAGTTTAACTTCTCATGAAGTACTTCAACTTTTTGTAAATCAGTGACTAATGGAAACTTATTTATTTGATCGCTGCCTGATTGCCATACTTCGTAATCTTGGATCTCTTTGAGTCCGTTTGGCAGCATAAAGTCAATGGGATTGGCACCGGTATAAATGTAGTCTGCACCCAAATCATTCATCCCCCACTTATCCAACTCAGGTAAATAGCTATGACCTACAGACTTTAAATCTTTCACGTCAACCTTCGGCAATTTTGAAAAATCAGCAATGACTCTAGGGACATTTTCGTTACCAAAATTCAATACTTCCTCCGTAGCTCTCCTGTGATATTCATAAGGATCAATGGCGTATTTTTCGATTGAATCGATCGGCTTTTGGTTTACTTTTTCCACCAGCCTATCCACCATGATTTTTGCTACCGGAGCTTCCACTTCCGGCTCTTCAGTAAGGGATACCCGAACCGTATCTCCCAGCCCATCTTCCAACAATGTACCGATACCTACCGCCGACTTTATCCGGCCATCTTCAGCTTCTCCGGCTTCAGTCACACCAAGGTGTAATGGGTATGGCTCCAACCCTTCTTCGTCAAGTTTATTTACTAACAGACGATAGGCTTGCACCATCACCTGAGGATTGCTGCTCTTCATGGAGACCACCAAATCTTTAAAGTCCATGGCTTCACAGATGCGAATAAATTCCAATGCAGATTCCACCATTCCTAAAGGTGTATCTCCATAGCGACTCATGATTCGATCAGAGAGTGAACCGTGATTGGTTCCAATACGCATGGTTGTGTTGTTGGCTTTACAGATTTCAACAAGTGGCGAGAACTTATCTTCTATTCGAATCAACTCATCAGCATACGCTTGATCTGTATAATCGATTTGCTCAAATTTCTTTTTGTCTGCGTAGTTGCCAGGATTCACACGTACCTTCTCTACGATGGTAGCCGCTAGTTCCGCAGCATTTGGTGTAAAATGAATGTCTGCCACCAAAGGAACATCACACCCTCTTTTACGAAGCTCATTCTTGATATTTTCCAGGTTTTGCGCCTCTTTAATACTTGGAGCTGTGATACGCACGTATTCACACCCAGCTTCAACCATTCTTAGGGTTTGCTCCACCGAACCCATCGTGTCCATCGTATCTATGGTAGTCATCGACTGCACTCTTATTGGATTGTCTCCACCTAAAGGCACGTCTCCAATAAATACTTCACGAGTCTTTCTCCTCGAGTAATGGGTAAGGCTATTGCAATACTTTTGGATCATATATCTCCTAATTGAGGTCTTAAAACAATGTCTTCAATGACAGTACGCTCACTCAACTCATAAGTGGCGTGGATGGTTTCAGCAATATCCGATGGTTTCATGAATCGTTCTTCAGGAAGATCTACGCCATCCCAACTAGGGGTTAGAACAGCTCCTGCTAACACTGATGTAACTCTAATCCCAAATTCCTTCAGCTCCTCCCTCAATGCTTGAGAGAAGCCATACATGGCAAACTTGGAAATGCTATAAGAACCACCATTCGGATATGCTTTCAAGCTAGCTACAGAACAAATATTGAAAATATGCCCTTTCTTCTCTTTCTTCATTTGCGGGATAACTCCTCTGGAAAGATGATACGCACTGTACAGATTGGTATTCATCATCTTTTCCAATGTGCCTTCCTCCTCTTCATGCACTAACCCTGGAATGAATACTCCGGTATTATTGATCAAAACTTCTACTGGCTTCCCAATCATTCTTACAAACTCAATGAAATCGTTTACTTTCTCTTGTTTTGAAAGGTCCGCAGCAAAAGTGTGAATCCTCAATTGAAATGAATCACTGATCTCATCTCGTAATGCATTTAAGTCTTTCTCGCTTCTTGAACAGGTTGCAATGGCATATCCATCAGCTGCAAATCGTTGGATAATCGCTTTCCCAATTCCCTTGGTTCCGCCGGTTACCACAACTAATCTCTCCGAATTATTCATTTTATACTTTTCGGTTATTCCTATAGGTGTTATGTTTGACAAAGCTAACAATCTTAGCGAACGAAAGCTTCATGAAGAGTTTAGGTAAATTCATCATTTTTTTAGGTCAGATATTCGTCCGTAGGGAATCCTTCAGGACCTATCTCACACGTATAGTGGACGAAAGTATCAAAGTGGGCTATAACTCGGTATTTATCGTAGTGATAGTATCTGCATTTATGGGAGCAGTGACAACTGTGCAAACTGCCTATAATTTGATATCACCACTTATTGCGGACCCTATCATAGCACTTGTAGTGCGTGATATGACACTTCTGGAGCTAGCTCCAACAATCACAGCTATAGTCTATGCTGGTAAAGTAGGGTCTAACATTGCAGGGGAGCTTGGCACAATGAAGATCACCGAGCAAGTAGATGCACTGGAGGTAATGGGTATCAATGCAACGTCTTATTTGGTACTTCCAAAAATCATTGCTTCAATACTTATGTTCCCTGTATTAGTTACCATGGCAGCATTTGTGTCTGTATATGGTGGCTACTTGACCGCATTAATTACAGGTGTGATCTCAGGAAACGATTACATTCTGGGTATTCAAATGGATTTTATACCATTCCAAGTAACATTCGCACTTGTTAAGGCAATTGTATTTGGATTCCTCGTAGCAGCCATTAGTTCATACAAAGGATATTATACTACTGGCGGAGCATTAGAAGTTGGTCAGTCAAGTACAAATGCCGTAACAAGCAGTTGTATTGCAATACTCGTTGGCGACTACTTATTAGCGTATTTATTAGCTCCTCTACTCCAACTATGATTGAAGTTATAGACATATCGAAATCATTTGATGGGAAGCAGATTCTGCACAACATCAATGTAGAATTTGAGACCGGTAAAACCAACATGATTATTGGTGCTAGTGGTACAGGAAAAAGCGTATTGCTTAAATGTATTGTTGGATTAGTACATCCGGATGAAGGTCAGGTTCAGTTCAACGGTCGCAGTATGGCAGGAGCTTCCAAGAGCTTACAAACAGAGGTAAGACGTGAAATGGGTATGCTTTTTCAGGGAAGTGCCTTGTTTGATAGTCTAACCGTAGAACAAAATGTCATGTTTCCGCTTAATGTGCTGACCAAACAAAGCGCGGAAGAAAAAGCTGACAGAGTGAATTTTTGTTTAGAACGTGTAGGTCTCGAAAACGCTCATAAAAAAATGCCTTCTGAGATTTCGGGAGGAATGAAAAAACGAGTAGGTATTGCCCGAGCAATAGTTACAAAGCCTAACTACCTGTTCTGTGATGAGCCTAACTCTGGTCTCGATCCGCAGACTTCAATAAAAATTGATAATTTAATCAAGGACATCACTGATGAATATGAGATGACAACCGTTGTGGTTTCTCATGATATGAATTCAGTACTAGAAATTGGAGATAAAGTGAACTTTATGCACCAAGGGAAAATCCTATGGACTGGTCCTAGTAGCGAGATAGGTGATTCTGATGTTCAAGAACTCAATGATTTTGTATTTGCCGGTCGTTTGATGAAGATGGTAAAAGGCAAATAGGTCTATTTGCGACCTTCCTTAATCCTTTTTAATGTGCAAATTCTATTCCCTCTGGAGAAGGAATAACCCGATTGTATTGAAGCTAAGGCGACATTTTTCACCTAAAAGCTAAATAATTGGGGGTTCCACACAATAATTCCAAAATAATAGCATTATAAAAATATTCAAATGAGTACATTTGATCTTTGAATAATACCATTCTGCTATGATCGCCAGGCTGTGCCTCACCATTACAATGGCCTTGATCGGACTGCTGAGCTATGGGCAATGCAGTTTATTGAGTACCACGATAAGCGTTGATTTCAGCGCAGACGGAACATGTGCACCCGTCACAGTAAATACCTTCACAGTAACGTATACGTTTAATGCTGCTCAGAATCCCGCAGACATTGAAATAGAATTTATTTGGAATGATCCCGCCAACACCACAGAAATAGTAAGTGGCGCAGGACTTGTTGTATCAAACGCTAACAGAACGTTTCAAGCTACTGCTACTCCTTTCCCTTATCCTGACACAGGACCTGAATGCTTTTTTGAAGCTCAAGCATTTATTATTGTTGCCGGAGATGTTTGCGAAACATCAGAGCAAACTCAGATTGTCCCTTCTTGGAATTTTGATGATGAAAATGGTGGAATCATTGCTTTTGATCCAGGGCAATATGACATGTGCGAAAATACTGCGCTGACTAATCAAGTATTTGCAGATGCCTCCACTTTTAATTGTAACATCAATGACAATCCAGACAATCCAAATCAGATTTCAAGATGGGTTCAATTTGTATATGGAACTGACCCTGCTCCTGCTGTTGGCAGACTCAGGGATGTAACTGTCGATGACGGAGGTCCAGTGGTAGTCACGGATAATGCAGGGAATTTATCGACACCTTTAACAAGAGGCACTGGAGCTCTAATGGTAACAGCAGGATATTTTGGCCCTGTCGAGGAAGTACCTTTTCCTGCAGATGTACCTATTCATACCACATTCCCTATTTCTGCACCAGCAAATGCAGCCAATGTAATTGGAACAACTTTTGAAGTCACGCTATATAATTGGAATACATGTAATCCGTTCAATGGAGATCAAATCAATCCCAATTACGAAGATGCAGTGACAGAAACACTCGTCATTGAGGTAATCCCACCTCCTGCTCCAAATTTTGTAGCAAGAGATGGAGGGCCTGGAGGAGCAATACTGACTGAATTTTGCATCAATGCTGATATTTATTTTGACAACCTAACTGTCGGTGGACCTTACGATTATTTTTGGGAGTTTTTTGACGGACCTCTAGATACTGATCCATTAGCAGGAACATCTACAGATGTC
>CAZWLS010000118.1:0-10930 GCA_964634415.1 uncultured Roseivirgaceae bacterium
CAGTATAAGGCAAGTAACTTATCAATAGCCTCCGGTGATTATGTAACGTTTGGTATCGCTACACGAACTGTTTCATTTTCGCCAACAACATTGTCAGGTTCTGAGACTGTTGCTGCGAACGCACAGATACTATTGAGCTTAGAAAGTAGTAGTGATATTACTTTGGATTATGAAATAACTGATGGCACAGCCACTGGAGGAAATGACGATTATTCATTGGCGACTACCGGACAGGTAACTTTCATAGCCGGTCAAACAAGTGTAAATCTACCGCTAGGTATTATAAATGACTCAGATGTGGAGAGTGATGAAACAATTGAGATCACACTAAGTAATCCACCTACTGGGGTAATGTTATCCGATTCTGTATTTACATATACCATCAATGATGACGACAATGCGAGAAATGTACAGTTCACCTTAGCAAGTTCTTCGGGAGCAGAAAGTGTGAGTGCAGTCTCTTTGCAAGTGGATCTTAATATCGCAGATCCTGTAAATGATACTAAAGTTTATTATTCAGTTACTGGAGGAACTGCCGAAGAAAGTCCAGCTCCAGATTATGTATTTGTAGCTGATACACTAACTATCCCGGCAACTCAAACAACAGGAAATGTTGATTTCACAATCTTGGATGATGTGTTGAGCGAAGCAACAGAGACGATGATTATTAGTTTGAGTAGCCCAATCAATGCTAACCTGGGTACCAACGTTTCTCATACCTATTCCATTACTGACAATGATGCTTCAGTGTCTGTTGAATTTCAAAATGCTACGACTACAATTGATGAAGGTGGAAGTGTCGCCGAGTTAATCGTTGAACTTTCATCTACTTCTGGTCAAGACGTTTCTGTTGATTATGCAGTTACAGAAATCACTGCAACTGGCTTGGGAGTAGATTTTGCCCTTGCAGATGGAACGTTAGTTATTCCAGCAGGAAATCAGCTAGGTAGTATAAATGTTGCATTAACAGATGATGGCATTGAGGAAAGTGCTGAAACATTAAGTGTCACGCTTAGTGGAGAAGTAGGAGCTACGTTAGGTGCGGAGGTTACACACACGGTTACAATTTCTGATAACGATGCGGAATTTGGATACTATGGTCCTGGTGGAGTTGGAGATTCTGAAACTAATATGCTCTGGTTAGATGCATATGCAATCAATGGTAAAGGAGTAGCGAATGTTGCAGATGGAAGTAGTGTGACTACCTGGGTAGATCGTTCTGGAAACGGATTTGATTTTACTTCGATTGGAAGCGCACCAAGTTTCGATGTTGATGCGCTTAATCTTAAGAATACGGTAATTGTATCCTCGACAAATCAAGGATTTCAAGCACCAGCTGGATTTAGTAATGCACTTTCGAATTATACATTCGTGTCTGTGTTATCACAGACAAGTGGAGACTATTTGGTTGAAACAAATACAGCCGCTAGAAATGAATTCAGATTGAGTCAAGGAGCTAATGGTTTATATTCTATCAATGATATAGACTACTTACCGAGCCAAAGTACGAGTACAGATTTGACTACTTGGAGATTTGATAGTCAGAATGCTTCAAGTGCAGAAGTATTTAGAAATGGTTCAGCCTTATTGTCTGATAACAACTATCAGGTAATGGCCATTGACAACAACTTCGCATTAGGAAGTCGCAATTCAGATCAAACGCAAGCTTCAAGTGATTTTGCAGGTAATATCTCTGAATTCATTGTCTACAGAAACGTAATTAATGATGCTCAAAGAGTCATAGTTGAAAATTATTTGGCCAATAAATATGATCTCACAATACCAAATGATTATTACAGCTTTGAAGGTACTTATGGAAATGACATAGTTGGTATCGGGCGTACGAATGATGAGCAACACTTACAATCTATGTCTGATAGCTTATTGATGATAAGCGGGCCTAGCGATTTGCAAAATGATGAATTTGTCTTTGCGGGTCACGATAATGGTGATGATCTAAATTGGACAAGCTCAGAGGCGCCTAGTGGCGGCTCGAACGTAAGAAGGCTTGCCCGAGAGTGGAGAGTGGACATTCAAGGTGATCCGGGAACAATCATTGTTATGATTGACACTACGCAATTGCCGACTCCTCCAAGCGGCTATGATCAATATGTGGTATATACTGATGAGGATGGGGATTTTAGATCTGGAGCTACAACATATCAAGTTGAATATTCAGAGGTGTTTGGATTCCATGTAACAAATGAAGTGACAATCAACAGTGGGACTTACATTACAATTGGTGTTGGACAGCCGGTAATTCAGTACTCGTTGACAGCAGATAGTGGCAATGAAAGTGTAACCAATCCAACTATTGAAGTAGCTCTCAATTTTACCTTAGGTGAAGATGCAACAGTCAATTACGCAGCCACAGGTGGTACTGCAGTTGGTGGAAATATTGACTACTTATTAACAAGTGGTACTTTAACTATCGCTGAAGGACAATCAACAGCTGATATCAGTTTAGGTATCATAGATGATACTGATATAGAAGGCGATGAAACGATTGAAATAACGTTAACGACTCCATCAAGCAATGTCTCTTTAGGAAGTAATACGGTATTTACATATACGATTCATGATGATGATAACCCTGAAGGAAGGACTGTGGATTTTGCTACAGCAGGTCCTGGAGCTGGTGACGAGGCTACACCTAGTGTTACGCCAGTTACTGTAAACATCAATACGCCTGATGATGATGTAGTTACCTCAGTGGATTTGCAAGTAATAAGTAGTGGAGCGAATGCTGCGGATGAAACTGATGATTTTATTCTAAGTACATCAACGATTTCATTCCCGGCAGATAATACTACGGTTTCTAACTCCTTTAATATCACTGTGGTTGATGATGCAATTTTTGAAGGTACAGAGACGATCACGCTACGTCTTACTAACCCGGTAAATGCAGATCTTGGATCCGTTACAGAGTATACATTGGATATTACAGATAATGATACGCAACCAGTAGCTGGATTTGTTGAATCCTCATCTTTTGTTAGCGAATCTGCAGGAATTGCTGCAATGGAGGTTGCTCTTGATGCACCTTCAGTAAATGATATTACCGTTAATTATACCGTAACGGCAACTGCTACTCCTGGTGCAGATTATACGTTAAGTAATGGTTCTGTATTGATATCTGCCGGTTCAATGAGTGAAGATATTCAAGCAGTAATCGTTAATGATCTTGTTACCGAAGCTGCCGAAAATATAACTGTGACCTTAACAACAGCTACAAATGCTACTGTTAGCGGGACTACTATTCATGTTGTAACCATCCTTGATGATGATCAATCAGGAAGTACTGGTCCTGGTGGAGTTGGAGATGCTACAACAAACCTTTTATGGCTCAGAGGAGATAATTTTACTCCTGGAACATGGACAGATATATCTGGAAACTCCAATGACTTCACGGGTGCAGGCCCATCTGTTGGTGGTACAGGTATCAATTCACAAAACACTGTAGAGTTTAGTGGAGCACAGTCTCTAACACGCGCAAGTGGAATCAGCGCCTCAGTGAGTGACTTTGATATCTTCTTTGTGGCAGATGCAGATGTCGCGACAGATCAAGCTTTATTTAATGACGCAGATGGATTGCTCTTTGGAGTTGAAAATTCTAATGGAGGATTCCAAGATGCTGATGCAACTTGGAAGGGAGATGAGATTGTTACAGGTACAGGATCTCCATCTATCATTCAATATAATCTTGAAAGTGGCTCTGGTCTAGCTGCCATTTCATTGAATGGAACTGTTGATGTACCGACGGTGCCGTTTGACTACACTGCAACGTCAATGAGTGGAACTTCTACATTGGGCTCACTTTCCGGCGGAGGTTCTGGGTTTGATGGAGAGATGGCAGAAGTACTGGTTTACAATAGCCCACTAAATGATGCTCAAACAATTATTGTTAACAATTATTTGTCTACGCGATACGATATAGCAATACCGAACGACAACTTTGCCTTTGATGACGGTTCAGCATCGAATGATTACTTCTTTAATCTAATTGGA
This sequence comes from uncultured Roseivirgaceae bacterium, assembly GCA_964634415.1. Lineage (GTDB taxonomy): Bacteria > Bacteroidota > Bacteroidia > Cytophagales > Cyclobacteriaceae > Ekhidna. The sequence goes on from CAZWLS010000118.1 coordinate 4,009, forward strand.
ATAGGTAGGGAAGATGCTAGTAATATTCATGTCGCTGCTACTGCTGATAATTTCTTGACTATTCTGAATCCAAATAACCTAGAGGACGCAGAATACTTGATGATTGCCAATGACGGTGCAGATATGACCAGTTGGACATTTACAGGAGCCCCTGCAAATGGAAGCACAAGAAAAGTAGCTCGAGAATGGAGAGTTGATAAGACAGGAGATGTAGGCACAATATCATTCCAGATAGACACAACTGCTCTTCCAACTCCACCTTCAGACGGATTTACTTGGGCGCTTATCGTAACCTCAGATGGAGATTTCACCGATATAGACACCACGTATCCGTTAACGCCGGTGACTGGAGATATAGTTGGAGTAGATGGATTGAATTTTACAGATGGTGACTACTTCTCTTTAGCATTAATAGAATATGTGTCTACTGGTGTAAGCTCAGACTTTAGCAGTCCTCTTGCATGGACAACAGGAGTAGTTCCTACAGCAGGAACTAAAGCGAGAATTCTAGATGCGCATTCCTTATTCTTATCTGAGGATGTTGTAGTTGGAGCATTGACGCTGGAAGGTACAGGAGCATTGAATCTAGCAGGATTCACAATGGATTTCTCAGAGGATTGTATCATTTTAAATGGAACAGGAACGGTTGATGTTAGTACACCAGGATCTACAATTGGATACGTTAATCCGAATGTGACCGAACAATGTGTTACGGGAATGATCTATAATAATTTGTATACTGATGGTCCTGCAGGATCAACAAAATACCTCACAGGTGATATTACAGTGCAAGGTGATATAAATCTTCAAAGCAGTGGTGGAGCTGGTGCAATTTTTGACTCCAGAGATTTAGGAACTACTGATGATTATAACATTGAGTTGGAAGGGGATTGGTTGAGTGAAATTACTTTCCTTCCAAGAACAGGTACAGTAACTTTTGATGGATTCCTTGGGCAGACAATTAATACCTCAGGTGGTGAGACGTTCAATAATTTGACAATCAATAAAGTAGGTATGCTTACCATGGCTGATAGTACCATTACACTTGGCTCTGGAATTGCAACGAACGGGGTTCTTACGCTGACATCAGGATTTATTAATACTACGGCTTTTGATATCACGATTAATAATGGTTCTTCAATTGTAGGAGGTGACGAAAGAGCTTACTTTATTGTAGATGGAGTAGGTGTATTAAGGCATGCAATTACAGCACTAAGCACTGCTTATGAATTCCCAATTGGGGATAGTGATGAATATGCGCCATTCACTTTCACACTAAACTCAGGAACACTAAGTAGTTCAAGTGTTACGATTAATATGAGAGATGCAAAGCATACAGATATTGTAGAAAGTAGTTTCATTACAAGGTATTGGACCTTGGAAAATGAAAATATTACTGGAACGCTGGATTATGATGTGTCATATATATATGAAGATGCAGACATAGTCGGAACAGAGTCAGCTCTTTTAGCAAGAAAGTTCTCTAGTGCTGGTGATGATCTTGGAGGTGCAGTAACTACTGCAACCAATACCATTTCGAATACTGGTTATGATTCATTCTCGGATTTCACTGCAGAGTCTGCTGCTGTACCACTTCCAGTTACTTTGCTTTATTTCACTGGTGAACCGGATCAGGATGGAGTACTTCTTCAGTGGGAAACGGCTACTGAGACAAATAATAGCCACTTTGAAGTATTGAGGTCGCTTGACGGTGAGACATTCACTACGGTAGGGATAATTAATGGCAATGGTAATTCATCAACCCCGATTAAATACTCATTGATGGATACAAGAGCCGCTTATGGAGTGAACTACTATCAATTGAAACAATTTGATTTTGATAACACTGAGCATACGTACGGTACTATTTTGGTAGATAACAATGATGGAGTAAGTATGTCTGCATATGTTTATCCAAACCCTGCTAGGGAAGATAACTTCAACATCAGAATCTTATCTATAGACAGGCATACTCCAATCTCAATAAAAGTGATTGACCTGAGAGGTAATATTTATTTCAGCAAAATCATCGAAGATGGTTCGAACTTTGATAGTAAAATATTACCAGAACAGAATATGGTAGAGGGAATCTACTTTATGATAGTAGAACAGGGCAAACAGACACATAAGAGTAAGGTTATCATTAAATAACCAACCTTAGTTAAAACTTATTCGCATTATTAATATAGCAGCAGGCTACAAAGCCTGCTGTTTCTGTTCTTAGGGTATTTTGCCCAAGTGACACAGCTTTAAATTCTGCCTCTTTCGCTTTTGTTACCTCTTCCAAGCTAAAATCGCCTTCTGGACCAATCAAAATAGTAACAGACTCATTTGCTTGAATGGAGTCTGACGCATACGTATGAGAATCGTCAACATGTGCGATTAGTTTGATGGATGACTGATCCTTTGATAAGAATTGATCGAAAGTGATCAACTCGTTGATTTTTAAAAGAAATGGATTACCAGATTGCTTCATTGCACTCACGGCCTTCTTTTCTAGACGATCTAGTCTCATCTTCTTTCGCTCGCTGTGTTTTGTTTGGATAAAGCTCACCTCATCCACTCCGATCTCAGAGAGCTTTTCAATTAACCACTCCATACGATCAGCATTTTTTGTCGGTGCAATTGCCAGGTGAATGCTGAATTTCTTTTTTGGTTCATATTTTGATTCAGTAATCTCATAAACACACGATTTTTTCGAAACTTGGGTCAGAATTGAACGGTGTATTCCTCCATTTCCATCAAAAATCAAGATTTCATCACCATTTTGATGCCTGAGCACTTGGGCACAGTGTTTAGATTCCTCTTCAGGTAACGTGTTAACACCTTCTTTGAGTGTTTTTTGATAAAAAATTGTCATTTCAGTTAAAAAACATACTTAAAAAATAAGAATTTGCGTATTTCAATTAAAAAATGGTTAAAAAATGAACCAATTATCTATCAATATGCAAAAAATGAATAATTTTGGGTATCTAAATTGTTGAAATCTATAAACCATGGCACAACTAAGACACCAAGCGCTTAATTTAGTTCAAAAAAGAGAGAAGGTCGATGTACAAGCACCTTCAAAACGCATCTCTGATTATTTCGGAGAAATGGCCTATACAAAGGCTCAAATGCAGTCCACTTTATCGCCTGACGTATTTAAAAGGGTGACTGAATCAATCAAAAACAGAAAGAAAATTGATATCGAAACCGCAGACGCGGTAGCTGCTGCTGTCAAGAATTGGGCAATGGAAAGAGGGGTGACACACTACACCCACTGGTTTCAACCGTTGACAGGTGCTACTGCAGAAAAACACGATTCATTTTTTGATCCAAGTAAGGGAATTGAAAATTTCAAAGCGGAAGCATTAGTACAACAAGAGCCAGATGCATCTTCATTTCCAAATGGAGGAATAAGAAGCACATTCGAGGCTAGAGGATATACCGCTTGGGATCCTTCTTCGCCAATTTTCATTTATGGAAAAACACTTTGTATTCCAACAATCTTCGTTGCTTATACAGGTGAAGCTTTGGATCATAAGGCACCACTTTTAAAGGCCTTGGAAGCAGTAGATAATGCTGCCGTGAAAGTATGTAGACTATTCGATAGAAATGTTTCTAAAGTGAATGCTTCACTAGGATGGGAGCAAGAGTACTTCGTAGTTGACAAAGCATTATATAGTGCACGACCTGATTTAGTAATGGGTGGAAGAACGCTGTTTGGACATAATCCTGCCAGAGGTCAACAGTTAGATGATCACTACTTCGGATCTATTCCTACGCGTGTTTATGATTTCATGAAAGACTATGAGATTGAAGCGCATAAGTTGGGAATTCCTTTGATGACAAGACACAATGAGGTAGCTCCAGGACAATATGAAGCAGCGCCAATGTATGGGGCAGTAAATGAAGCAACTGATCAAAATCAGTTACTCAAAGATGTGATGGAGAAAGTTGCTAATAAGCATAACTTAAAAGTGTTATTTCACGAAAAACCTTTCGCAGAATTGAATGGAAGTGGAAAGCACAATAACTGGTCTTTGGTTACTGATACAGGAGTCAATTTGTATCAACCAAGCAGCAGTGCGAAAGACAACCTCCTTTTCTTGACGTTTTTTGTGAACACAATTAAGGCTGTTCATGAGCATGCCGACATGCTTAGAGCAAGTATTGCTTCTGCAGGAAACGACTTTAGACTGGGAGCAAATGAGGCACCTCCAGCAATCATTTCGGTGTTTATTGGATCTACCTTAACAAAGGTTCTTGATAAGTTAGAGCAGTCGGGAGATGTAATGGTTGAGAAAGGAGATAACCTTTACATGAAGCTAGGTATTGATCAGATTCCTTCGATCATTCTTGACAACACAGATAGAAATAGAACTTCCCCATTCGCATTCACTGGTAATAAATTTGAATTCAGAGCCGTAGGATCAGATGCCAACGTTTCAGATCCTATGATGGTATTGAATGCTATTATGGCAGAGCAGTTGACAGACTTCTATAAAAAAGTGAATAAGTTGATTGATGGAGGAAGAGAAAAACGCTTAGCTATTATCGATGTATTGCGTGATTACATTAAGGAATCCAAGCCTGTTCGATTTGAAGGCGATGGATATTCTGATGAATGGGTGAAGGAAGCAGCAAAACGCAAGCTTTCAAATGAACCAGCCACTCCAAAAGCACTTGATTTCTCCATTTCTGATAAGGCTATAAAGCTCTACGAAAAGCATAAAATTATGACGAAAGTGGAGATTGAGGCGAGACATGAAATTCGATTAGAAAACTACATCATGAAAGTTCAAATTGAGGCGAGAATGATGGGTGATATTGCTAGCAATATGATTATCCCTACTGCTACAAAATATCAGACGAAGCTTATTGAGAATGCTAAGGGACTTACAGATCTAGGTTTGGATGCTACAGAAATTAAGAAAACAATTGAAGAAGTATCTACTCACATCAATAATGTACGAAGACTTACTCACGAAATGACTGAGGAGCGTAAGCGAATTAACAAGATTGATGACATTCGTGAGCGATCATTCGAATACTGTGATAATGTAAAGGGTAAGTATTTTGAATCGCTAAGGTATGCGGTTGATAAGCTAGAGCTTTTGGTTGATGACGAGGATTGGCCATTACCAAAGTATAGAGAACTTTTGTTTCTTCGATAGAATTTATAAATAAGCAAAAAGCCCCAACATTAGTTGGGGCTTTTTCATTTACTCATATTTTAAATTTTCGGATGGGTTAACTGTGGCTGCTTTATATGCTTGAAAGCCAGTAGTAAGCATCACGAAAACTCCTACTGTAATCAGTACAGCTATAAAAAGCATGAAATCGATTTCCGTATGATACTCGAAATCGCTCAGCCAATTGTTCATGATGCGGTATCCAATAATGAAGGCAGGGACAGCACCAACTAGTACGAGCCAGATAAAATCTTTCACAAGTAGTAGAACCAGCCCTCGTACATCTGCGCCAAGTACTTTTCTTACACTGATTTCCTTAGTTCGCTGTTCTGCAGTGAAGGAAGCAAGTCCCAATAGTCCAAGACCAGAAATGATAATCATCATCAAGGCAAATCCCAAGAATAGCTGTCCTCTTAGTTTATCGCTATCATAGGCCTCCATGAAATTTTGATCCAAAAATTGATATTCAAGTGGTGTATTTGGGAAGAGTTCTGCCCAGGTAGCTTCCATGTGTGCCAATCCTTCGTCAAGATCGCTACCTATCTTCACCATTGCTTGTCTATTGTTTAAGCTAGGAAAAATCATGATTGCAGCAATGGGGTTATAAAGCGATCGTTGATGAAAATCTTTCATCACACCAATTACTTTATGAAAAACCGTACTGTCCTGATCAAATTGAAAGCGCTTTCCGATAGGATCATCCCATCCCATTCGATTAACCATTGATTCATTAATAATGACAGCAGTAGCCGTGTCGCTCGTAAAATCTCGTGAAAATCCTCTTCCTTCGACCATTTCTATTCCCAAAACGCTGACATAATCGTAATCAACTCCGTACCAATCAACTCCGTAATCTTCCATTACGCCTTCATTCGTTTCAACTTGCATGACATTTTTGCCAAAGCCATTTCCTGGTATGGTGGTAGCTGTGGAGGCATCTGAGATGTTTGGATTTTGAAGTAGTTGGTTTCTGAAGGTATCCCACTTTTCACTCGAATTCCGATTGAGTGTGAAATTGACTACCTGATCTTTGTTAAACCCGAGATCTGCATTTCGTACAAATTGCATTTGTTGATAAATGACCAACGTGCCTATGAGCATAAACATCGATATTGAAAATTGAAGACCTACAAGTACTCTTCTAATCCAAACGTTACCAGTTCGCTTGCTTCCCGAGCCACCTTTTATGGCTTTTATTGGGCTGAAACCGGATAAGTAAAATGCAGGATAAGATCCACTAATGAGTCCGGTAAAAACTAAAATGCCCAAGAGAGCCAATACAATATTTTGAGAAAGTAAATCACTAAGGAGAAGGGTTGTTCCAACTTGAGCGTTGATGACTGGTACAAGGACTATCAATAAAATAATACTGATGAGCATAGACACGAGTGCAATAAGTACAGACTCAATGATAAATTGTCTGATCAAAGCACCCCGAAAAGCTCCCATTACCTTTCTTATTCCCACTTCCAGTGATCTTCTCATAGAGCGAGCCGTTGCCAAATTCATGTAGTTGATGCAAGCAATTAAAACAAGGAAAACAGCTACAGCAAGGAATATATAGACGTAATCAATATTTCCTAGTGCGGTAGGTTCACCTTCAAAATCCGAGTATAAGTGGATGTCAAGGATATTGATGAGTTCATACTTGATTTTAATATCAAACTGATCGAAGATAGTAGCTACATACTTTTCTATGATTTCATCATTGAGACGCTTTTCAACTAATGCTGGATCTACGCCAT
>CAZWLS010000119.1:0-10882 GCA_964634415.1 uncultured Roseivirgaceae bacterium
TGTGCTTCAGCAATTCGTAGTAAGCCAAGAATGAAAATCATTCCTAGTATTTTTTTTATCACACTCATATTTTTTACTATTTGATTAGGCAGCAAGAATAGATTCAAATTCCATTTTTATAATAGATTATTCCTGTTTATGTTAGTAATAGGAATTATTTTATATTTTTAGGAATTATTAGGAAATGAGTAGGAATAAAATAGTAATTGCGTCAGAAGTATTAAAAGGTTTGATAGAAGAACTAAAGGAAAAAATCCGCGAAAAATATGATGTGAACCCAGAATTAATACTTGATTATCAGCTTTTTGGATATGGTAACTACAAAGAAGAACTTCCTAGTATTAAGAAGCTAATTTTTGATGAATGTGATGAATGGATAAATGGAAAGTATCTTTATAATAAGCATAAGGAGGCCGGTGCCGGTAATAGAAACATTACTTTATCAAGAGAGTATAAATACATATTCTTTAAGGTTCTTGGATACAAAGATTACTATGACTTTTTAAATCGCTCTTCAAGAAATGAAATCATTTCTGCAAAAGATAAAATAACCGAATTTCATGAAAACACTAGTGAGCCAGAGCAGAATTATGTTGGATATTATCAGGGCGAGAATAATCAAATAATATCATGCAACCTTCGTTTGTACAATAATTTAAGATCGGCTGAATGGACACTTTATTATAATAACCCAGCAGGAACTCTAGTTACTTACCAATATTTTGGTAAGGTAAATCAAAACGAAAAAGGAACTTCAGCCTATTTTCCAGCAAATGAGTCCACTGTATCCAGATCAGCGTTTATCTGCATTTTCAATGATCAATCATTAAAAGCTAAGTCAATCTTGTTAGGTTGTTATGCTGGGTTTGATGAGATACGACAACCTACATCAGGAGAAATCATATTGATTAAAACAAAAGAGAAATTTTTTCCATCAGGTAATTTAAATGACATTGACCCAGCGATTGTCCAGTATCTCTGTAATAAGCGTATTAATGTAGATGGCAAATTTCCTGAAAGCCTTTATGACTTATCTAGTAATAGCAAATATGCCTTCCAGCTTCAAGATCTAATTGGGGAATTTCATGGTGTTATTCTTTCCAAAAAGATGGACATTATCCATATCAAGCTCAATATTTCAAACAACCTAATGAAATGTTTACTCTATATACAAGGAACATTATATAATGGCTTTGTACAGCTCATTGCAAATAATATCGTGCATGGCCAATTTATTTCTTCCTCAGATGAAAAAATTTCAATTTACATAAAATCAAATTTTGATTCTGAAGAAGTGATTAGCGGATATCTTAACGGTTATTCTAAAGCGAAATCTATAGTAGGAGGCAAAATAGCTCTAACTAATTCCAAAAAACACGTTGACCAAATCAACATCTTGCTATCTCAAAAAAATGAAGAATTAGTAAAGAAATATCTATCAAAAAAGTTTCAAACATTTATCGGACGTCATTACGAAGATTTGGATGAAGGATTAGCATCTTCAAATTACCAATTTAGTAACAGGCAAAATCTCAGCCACCTGCAAGGCAATTATAAAATTTACTATAGAGATTGGATAGACAATGAAATAACAGAGATCAAGCTAGAAATAAATTCAAATGGAGAATTTACAATTACATCTGATGTATTTACCTATACTGGAAATGCCACAATTTTTGGTAATAATATTCTTAGCTTAAATATTAAGAAATACAATGACTTTGACTTTCAAAGTCAGTTGCTAATTTTTGTAGGAAGACTATCAGGATCAAAAATCAAACTATCTACTGGAACTTGGCAAATAATTAATGAAATGGGTAAGTTTTCATCATTTCGAGTTTGCCTTAGCTCCTCCAGCTACCAGCGATCTTCTTATTCTGCAGAACTCGAAATTCAACTCCCAAAAGATGCTTCAAAATTTCAACTAGATAGTTTTATTATGCACTAACCTAATTCTAATTTGTTTGCCACAATATTATCCGCAAGCTCATATGCCGTTGTCAAACTATTGGCTTCAAAACTATCAAAGCTAAATTGAGAACCACTCTTTATCCATCTTTTTGACGCTAATAACGTGATAGCACTTTGAGGCAAGACTGTAATTACTGCAATAAGACCTCTCTGACCCAAGGTAGGATATAATGAAGTTTCGAACCATTTTTGTCTCTCTTGACTTGGAACACCTTTGGCATTTCTAGCATCTATTATTGCCACTTTGATACCCAATTCCAATTGAGCTAACTGCGCCTCACAACATTCAACCATTGCATCGTCATCTTTAAAATTCAACCAAGTAATTAGCATGGTTTTCGAATAAATATCTGAAGAAGCTTCTACTATGCCTGATTTCTGATAAAATAATTTCATATTCTTAAATTTTCGAGGCTTAATTCTATTTCACAAAAACGTCACAATTCTGTCATTAATGTTTTCAAAACCATCATTTGCATTCATTCCTAAATTATGACACTTCTCTAAAGAGACTTGACGGAAATTATCATTTGATAAAATTTAACATTGATGTTTTAGCCCCATTTGGATTGATAAGAAATCCAACAAGTTTCATTTCAGTTTGAATGCGGTCAACCTTAAACATTTACAAAAATGAAACAGAAACTAATCTATTCAATTCTCATCTGCGCAGCTATTTGTTCGCATGGACAAAGTTTAAATGGATGCTGGGGAAATTCCTTCGGATCCAGAATGCAAATAACAGATCACGATGTGACCACTGGTCTATTTCGAGGAACTTATGGCTCACATACTGGTTCCACAGGTGTCTATGAATTTTTCGGCAAGACAACGCCTGGAGCAACTACTGATCAAAACTTGGCCGTATCCTTTGCAATATCTTGGAGTACCATTGCTGGAAAACCATTTCCTGATGCATCAGCACATTGGACGGGAGTGATGACCGGATACTATCGAGCATCTGACAAAACATTACAACTTTTAAATGTAATTAGCGCACCAACAGCTTTTCCAGAAGTTGATATTATAAAAGGAATTTATCCAGAATCTCTTGTTTTCACTCAAATGAGCTCAAGCGAATGTGGTTTCACTTTAGAGGAAGATCCAAAATTAAAAGCAGTTCGAGAGGCATTGGTAGGAAAGTGGAATTCTTATCTAACACCTAATGTTGGCTCAATTTTAATTGAAGAAGTATTCTCTGAAAAAGGTGTATTTGTCACACTTGAAGGATATATGTTTTCTTCGGTTGATGGTAGCTCTCACCCAATTATAGGAGTATGCTCTTTTATGACTGACGAAAACAGTCTTTCAATTTCATTGGTAGTAGATGAAACGATAAATGACACCAATTACAACTTGACTGTTTCCGGATATTTGGAAGACGGTAAAATGAGACTTTTTGAAACTGAAACAAGAGCTCCTAATGCAGGAGAGTTGTCAATAGTTTCAAATGCTATCTCCTATGATCTTTATGTAAAACAGTAAAAGCCACAACAATGAAAACATTAAAAAATAAACTTTTTAAGACCATAATATTATTGTTGTTCATTTCATTGAACGCACATTCTCAAATCTTACCTAAAGCTTCAGGAGCTGATACTGTGATAGATGGCCCAGAAGTTGTTCTTCGATATACACTAGCAGGGACGTGGGAAACAAGCAATGGATATAAGTTAGAAATAGACTCTACTGGATTAGGTTCTTTCATGATACCCGGATCTAGCACTAAATACAGAGTTGTAACATCAAATCCAACACTATATCCATATACAGATCCTAGTGATCCCGCCGGGCAACCAGCTGCGGCAGTTTCAATTGCAATACAATTTGCTTCTATTGGACAGACACAAAGTGTTAACTACTTACCTGTGGCAAGTCTTACTGGTCAGTTATACTTATCACCAGAAGATGGTACTCCTACATTGGATATGTTTATGACATATTCAGGTACCAATTCATTAGTTGGACTACAAGCTTTTAAAAACTATGGTGAAACCTTAACCTTTTCATTGGCTTCAACAAATTTCACAAAAATCAATGAATCTCCAGGCGTAAAGTGCGAAGTCTGCGAGATCTATTTAGGTCAATGGAACGATCTGGAAAGAGTAATAGATCCTTCTGGTAAGGAAATCTTTGATATAAGGATTACATATATTTCTCAAGATGGAAGAGTGAAAGCTTTAATGCATGCCTCAGACGAGTATCTACCTTTAACAGGATTTATTGGGAATTCTACTTCAGAATATAGCAAATCAATAACCTTGATTCTTGATCCATCAGTTAATGAAAGTTACGCAACCTTAAGTATTACAGGAATTCTCTCAAAGTATGATCTGAATACTGGAGCAACTATCGATGGATTATTTACCCTTGCAAGAGCAACTGGAGCAAAAAATCGGTATTCAGCAGTCAACGTAAGAAGGAAAATATGGGGTATAGACGGCAGTGTAATTGACCCAATTGAATTCGATTCATTTAGTCTAAACTATACTGACAACGGAGCTGCGAATTGGGTTAGTGGCATGCAATTTGGCATTTCTACTGATCGCCAACTAGCTAAAGTAGCTTTTGATACTGGTGGTAGTTTTGATTGGGTAAATTCAACCCAATGCAAACAGTCTCCTTGTCCTGATTATGGTCATTTGCAATTCGATCCATATCGAAGTAAATCTTTTCAATGGATTGACCAAGATCCTCACCAAGTCATCTGGGGTCCATGGGGTAATGCGATGGCCAATACTGGTCGCGATTATATCTATTTTCTAGATGGAGATGAAAGAATTATCAACAACGTGAGAAAGCCATTTAAATTGATTACAGAATTTGATAATACTCCTCAGTTCCAAGAATTTTTATGGGATGGTGGACTTGCATTACCATCATATTCAAATCGATCAGATGTTTCAAGAACTGAAGTTGACAATATTATGATTGATCTACTAAATGCAGGAAAACTAAACCCAGACAAAGTTTGTGTTGCTTTTAGCTATGATAGAGCTTCTGGTACCGGCGACGTTGAAATTGGAGGATGGTCACCAGAAAAAGCAGATCTAAACAGTAAGGTTGTTCTCAAACGAAAAGCTCATGCTAATCCTGGAATAGGGTATCTATGGACCTTCGCTCTAGACCAAGTATTGGTAGGAAACGAAGCTGTATCAATAAGTGATGACGCAGTTTTCGGATTTGACACCGGTTCGTCCGCTTTAAAAGGTGATGCTACAAAAATGACTGAAACTAAAAATAGTGTGAGCAAACAGCATAAAGTTACAGGTGTCTATCCAAACTTAAATTATGTGATGGGAACAAGAGAAGATGGGAGTGCCGCGAAATTCTCATTACCAGCTTCTCAATATGTTAGACATATTGACGAAGGCTCAAACGCAGGCACTGATCAAATACAAATACAAACCTTAGATGGAGTACCCGATTTATGGGTACAAGGAACTACGATAATGGAAGATTTATATGTAGTTTTTTGGTATGATGTTGAATTAAGTGCTCAAAATGAGTTGGTGCTAGAGGCAGGCGACGTTTGGGCTTTTAATAAAACTAATGGTCCTGAAATAATTGTTGATGAATTTACAAATGGTCCATCCCCTGAGCCTAGTCCAGTAGATCCTCTGATTGTTTATCCGAATCCTGTGAAGTTATCAGATGGAAATATGACTGTAAGACTTTATTCAGAATCGGCACAATCTTCAGGGACTCTCTGGTATTACATAAAAAGTGCTTCTGATGGATCCACAATTAGTGTTGGAAATGTTCCTGCTTTAGTAGAAGGAACTAATGAATTTCAAATTTCAACATCCTCGTTAACTACTGGAAGCTATATACTTGATATTAATGGAGTGGGAAGTATCGGACTTAAAAGCTTCAGATTCACAACAGAATAATTTTATTTAGAAAACCTAAAAGGCCCTTATTTAAAATTGGGGGCCTTTTTTTATTCTCCTTATAAGAGAAAACTTATTGACGTTTACCAACCAATCCCAATTTTTCGAGCTAGATGAATTTTCAATTAACCATCCGATTAGGGATAAGTTATCTGCTAATTGCAGCAATTAACTTCCCTAATTTTTCCCAGATAAAAAACAATGATTTGTCTCTATTTTTTGATTTTTCTAATCACTTTGTAAGTGAATCAATAGTAGATGGAATACCTAAATGGTCAGAGGTACAAAACTCTAGTGATTTAATTTCTTTACGAGAATTAATCAAAGAAATTAAACTGGAAAACGAAACAGAGGTATCAAAAAAAGCTTTCTTCATAAATGCTTACAATCTTATTCTTATTGATGAAATCTCCGCAGCATATCCAGTAACCAGAACAACAGACATTAAAGGGCTATTCGATAAAACAAAGCACAAAATTAATGGAATGAAAATGACGTTAAATGAATTAGAAGAAATGCTAATCACCAACTACAGAGACCCTAGAATATGTTTCGTTCTATTTAAAGGCAATAAATCAAGTCCTAAACTCCTAAATAAAGGCATTCATCCAAATAATATTGAATTCCTCTTGAGCAAGAGGAGTAAAGAAGTAATAAATAATTCCACATTCGTTTTTGAAAATAAAGACGATCTATCAATTACGCTTTCTGAAATTTTCAAAAGACATGAAGTGAATTTTGAGTTTTCAGGTGGACTCATAAAGTTTATTAATTCATATAGAACTGATCCAATTCCAGAGCACTACCACTTTATTTTCAAGGAATCCAATAATGCGATTTTAAAATAGAAGCTAATCTTCTCCATATACATAGAAAATAAAAAAATTATCTTTTGTGAATACAATTGACTGATTTAAGAATAGCAACTAGTCTACTATTGTTATAAACTAAATCGAATTCTCATGATTAAATACTTGTGGTTTAACTCCGTTATTAATGAATATCAATTTGGAAGTTGGATGGAATATCTGAACACTGTTAGATCTAATCCTAAAGAATCAGTTAAAGTTTTGGAAAGTATCTGTCCAAGTGACCCTGTGGACATTGTTAATAAAATTTCAACATTAAACGAGTCTATTAAGCTTGAAAATACCAAGCATCTTAAAAAATAGATAAAGTCGAACTTCTAAGACAAAATCAGCGGTATGATAAGATCCCTTTTTATTCAAAAACAGGGTATGCTTGGTTACTTTTAGTACAGTATCAATAATCAGTAAAATTTATAATTCATGATCAATCCGCAACTATAATTAATACACTCCTTAGAATCATAATGACAGAATTCTGAAGTTTTCCTTCATATGTTTAAACTAATTTGAAAGTAAACGACATAACTATTCTAATTGTATTTATTTAGGTTTCTCTTTTTCTTATAGAAACAATTCTGTCTCAATTTACCAACCAGCATTCTTCGAACAATTCCTATACTAACCCTTCTTGACGAAAATGCCCTTTCATCATAAAAAGTTTCCGCCATACTGGCAGAAATTCCATATGAAAATAATGCTAACAATCCATACCTACCCTTATAGCAATTAAATGAAAATCCAAGTTGATTGATAATTGGCATTTGTGATCTGTTATCAACATGTATTAGCTCTTCATCAATTCCTAAAACCGTACCGCTTTCGGCAAAAAGAATTGGAATAACCAATTTAGTATCGATAGAACTATCAAACGTGTAGGATCGGTACTTAAATCTATATCCAATACCTACAGATATGCTTGCATATAAAAACCTTATTAAAATCTTATCATTCAGATTTACTTTCATTGATGTTTCAAAATTTTCAATGGAATTCACATCAAGCTTACTCTGAGTATGATTTAGTCCAATACCTGTACCCATTATTATTCCACTCTTCTTTATCCTCTCTATATATCCTTTAAAACCGATATCTAAAGATGGATTTCTGTTAAAAGGATTCGCCAGACGATAGTTACCCTGGTCATATACTAATTTCGACACTTCAGTAGCCGATCTACCACCAAAATTAAATAGTCCAACTTCCAATGAATATGAAATCTCAGTGCTCTGAGAAAAAAGCAAAAGCGGAAATAATAAAAATTGATATAGTAAGTATTTCATGAGATTGAAAATGGTTTTTATTGTCCTAACAAGGATAAATACCGCATACATGATCCAAAAAAAATGACAGTTCTGGTCACCATTTTGAATGAATAGATGTCATCTTAGAGCTAGGTCTATCTCTTAAGTTTCGAATACTTGCTGTTTTGCAAAAAATTGAAATCAATGTCAGAATAGGCAGCTATAACCTTTCTAAAACTAGCTAGTCAATTGACAGATTTGGTGATGAAATTGACTGACTTCTATCTTTCTCTGAATATAAATTTGGACTTTGAATCTATAGCTATAATAAGGTGCATTATGCTGGTTATGCATTTTAGCTATGATAACTAGGGTGATTATAGCCCTGCAACCCCTTGCAGGGCTTTTTTTCAATTTTTGATCTCAAAGAAGCACAACTAACAAATCCTATTTTAAAGGTATTGTGAACGAAATTGAAAGAAATGTAAATCCTTATTATGAGAATTTTATCAAATGATAATATCTCATCAGTGTAATTACAATATTGAATAAGCGCTAAAAAGATATTTCATCATAGTCAAGTCAATTCAGCAGCAAAAGTCAATTTGAGTTTAGAGTCTACCATACTTCATTTCAAAGTCTAGTTGGATGTTACACAGCTAGTTATTCGCTTTTAACACTATTGCTTATGAAAGTCTTTGCTTATCTCCTTTTGATTTCCATTTGGTTTCATACCCAATCTCAGGTATTTCCAGATTTAAAAATTGATTCTTTAAACACCCTACTGGATAATGCCACTAACGCAGAAGACAGCCTTATAATTAATTATGAAATTGGAAAATCTTTAATTGGAAAAGATACTTCTGGAATAGAGAATCTGAAAATAGCCATGTCGATAGCGCAAAAAAATGACTCATTTGGAAAATATATGAGTAATATCTATTGGGCTATTGGATCTCATTATGCTAATATGGATAGCAAATATGAAGCTCAACTATCAGCTCAAAGAAAAGCAGTTCTTTATGCAAAAAAATTTCTGCCCCACGAAAAATACGTTGGTGCCCTTGTATCATTAGCGACTATTTTATCAAGCCATTATCCAGATTCTTCGATTTACTATGTGAAAAAAGCTATTAACTATTACGCATCAGTTGGAATAGAATCAGCAGCACTGTATGAAAACCTAGCCGCGCTAAACTTTTTTATTGGAGGTGATCCAGAAAGCACATTGAATTATTACAGAGAAGCTGAATTGGTTTCTTATAGAACTAATGACACTATAGCTCTCGCACAACTCTTTTATAATTTATCTCTTTCCTACTATTTAGTTGGGCAATTTGAAGAAGCATTTCAATATCTGGACAAATCAATGATATATAGTCTAGAAAATCCGTCTTTACCAATTAAAATTGATAGTATTAGCTACCTACGAAGGAAAGGTAATATCTTCTTTAATAAAGAAGACTATACGAATTCGATCAAGTACCATACAGATGTATTACCTCAATTAACTAATAAGGAACAAATAACTAGTACACTCAGAATGTTAGGTGTAGCGAATGGTAAAATTAAAAATCATTTCATTGCAAAGAATTATTTCAATCAAGCACTGACACTAAGTAAAAAATTAGGATACTCTGAAATTGAACAAACACTAAACAATGATTTATATCATTTATATTTTGATATGGCGGATTACAAATCTGCGATTAATTATCTAAGGCGTTCCATATTGATCAAGGATAGTCTTAAAACAAATAAACCAATCCAAAAATCCCAACAAATTGAACTAGCAAAAAGCAGTGAAAAACTAAAACAGCTAGAAATAAAATTACTAAAGGAGCAAACAGAATCTCAAAAAACAATATTAGACTATCAGAAAAGACTAATAATAGGATCCATTAGCAGTCTAATAATTCTTTCATATCTCCTTATTGTGACAATTCAAGGGCGTAAAAGAATTAGGATTCAGAATAAATCACTTATAACTGCTAATGAAACGATTTTAGAACAATCTTCTAAGCTTAAAGAACTTGATCAAGCGAAAACCAATTTTTTCTTAAACATATCTCATGATCTCAGATCTCCACTAACACTCATACTTGGGGCACTAAACAAAATCACAGAGAAAGATTATTCAGTATTGGACTTTGAATCAAGAAGTCTACTGGATATTGGATACAAAAACGGAAAACGTCTTCTTTACCTCGCAGAGGAAATAATGGAACTAACTAAACTTGAAGAAGGAATAATTAAACCTAATTTTCAAATAATTAAGCTCAAGCCATACCTTAAATTTTTAGTAGAGATGTTTATGAGTGCAGCTGAGCTAAAACAAATTAAACTAACATACCATGTTGATGTAAAATCTGATTTAATTCTAAAAGTAGATCCAAATCAGTTTGAAAAAATCATCTACAACCTACTTTCTAATGCTATTAAATTCACTCCAGAAGATGGAGAAATTGACATTTACCTTTCGTGCTCTAAGGACAATATTAAAATCTCTATTAAAGATAGTGGTCCTGGAATTCCATCAGAAAAGCTCGATTATATTTTTGATAGATTTTATCAAAATCAAGAAAATGATCGCAATGGAAATGATGGAATTGGAATAGGGTTAGCTATAGTCAAAGAACTAATTGAACTCAACAATGCTTCAATTTTGGTAAAAAGTTCATCTCAAGGATCAACATTTGAAATCAAATTCCCGCATTCGGATAGAAAAAGAAATGCCATTGTTCCAGAAAAATCTATGGATATTATTATTCGCAATTCGCTTTGGTCTGATTTGCAAGAAGTAAACAGAACAAGACATGTTCCTTCACTTTCTAATTCTAGACAAGATGCTAAATCAGTACTGATAGTAGAAGATCACAAAGAACTTAGAGCGTACTTGACAAGCATG
>CAZWLS010000120.1:0-10775 GCA_964634415.1 uncultured Roseivirgaceae bacterium
CTTGACTGCCGAGTATAAATCCAATTCCAGGAGCGTTGAATCCGCTATCTAAACCAAACAAAAATGCTGTCGGCTTAAACCCTGAAAGAGAAGTACTTTCATTGATGTTATATGTCCCGTTAACTGATTTAAGCATCATAAGGAATCGCAAGAATTGGTTACCAGGACTCACTGACTGTCCACTTTCCGGTGGCGTATTTGCATTTTTCAGGAAGGTGACTTTATCATAGATCTTATTCATATCGATCTTGGGCCTAAAAGTAATTGTCCGTTGATTATTGATGAAGTTTCCAAAAAACAATTCATCATTTTCCAAGCTAACAGTATCACTTTCAGTCCTATTAATTGCACCTGCTACCCAACCATATCCTACTGAATATCCGGCATCCATTGTAAGCCAATCTGTAAATGGAATTTTACTGAACGGCAATGAATAATTGAGCGCAATACTCTGATTAAAGTTCTTGAGCCTTCCAAGCGAGAAGATTTGATCCCAGATGTAGTTACGCTCAAATTTGGTATCTATGTCTCCTTCAATAATCCCCTCAGGCTCATCTATTACTGCATTAGCGGTAGAGCTATAAGTCAACCCCAAGCTTTTAGTAATATCCCATCTCATTCCATAGTTTCTTGCAAAAGAGAAATTCCTTTCGTAGAGCGGTTCAACTCCTTCTATGGTTAGGTCGTTATTATAATATTGAGTGAGTCGGAAATCCCTTCGAAGATTTGTTGAAAACGAAAAATTGCTTGGTACTGGAGAAAAATTAAAGTCTTTGATCAATGCTAAATAAGGTGAAGTCAACTTTTCGGAT
Source organism: uncultured Roseivirgaceae bacterium (assembly GCA_964634415.1). Taxonomy (GTDB): domain Bacteria; phylum Bacteroidota; class Bacteroidia; order Cytophagales; family Cyclobacteriaceae; genus Ekhidna. Next base: position 813 of record CAZWLS010000120.1, read on the forward strand.
TCACTAAAAGGCTCGACACTCCATGCAGCAGGTGAAAAATTGTAATTGACTCCTCCACTCACTGTCTTGTTGAACAGCGTTTGAGTACTGACATTACTGGAAACGCGATCGCTATAAGCGTAGCTGAATGAAAAGTTTTCTATATCGTAAATCCTACTCCTCGAATCTGGGTTTACTTTTTCTTTCCTTACGTTGGTGAAATTTATACTTCTACTTGTCGACCTGTCTTCAACTATTCGCCTATACCTTTCTCTTTCTTCGTTGTTATCAAAAGCCTCCAACGAAGCCTCTAATGGAACATCCGGATCTAATGGATCAAATTGCGGCGTAACAGTAGATTTTTCATAACTCACAAACATTGGTACCACTAAACCTGTCTTATCAGGTCTCATGAACTTTTCAAGATTTAGGTTGGCCGAAACATCGTATTGAATTGTTTCTGCTCTTGATCGTTCTGAAATCCGTTGCTGAATGTTACCAAATCCAATTGAGGTATATCTAGTAGATGCAGAGACTGTTCCCAGGTCAGCTAATTTGGTACTTACTCGGGCATTTGCAGCCCATCCTGCATTGGTATCGAAATCTGTCACTCGAAGTTCATTTGCCCAAATACACACCGACTTGGACGAGTTAGACTCATCTCCGGGGTTTTTAACACCAATCATCATTACTCTCACATCACTCAAATCTGGACGTCCTTTGACTGTGAATGTATATCGTCCATCATTAGAAGGCACTGAGTAAGGAATGTCTTCGTCTAAGTTTGCTCGATTTCTTTCTGATTTAATACCGAGGAGCTCTTTTATAGAAACGTCGATTTCGTTTTCCAGAGGCCAAACTTGTCTTCTAATCTCCGCTTGGCTTCCAGTAACATCCGGAGGTGTTATAAGTAATGGAACTTCTACTTCATAATAGTGCTCATCAAAGTCAGTACCAAGTCTTAAGAACGCTGTCACTTCATTATCTAGCACCATATCATCGTTGAATGCCTCTGCATGAAAGAACATCTTCATACGTCCGTAATTGATCAAATCATAAGAAACAGGTTTATAGACTGCTCTTGCATCTTTATCATCCAAGTCTTCTACACATACCTGAAGAGACTGCTCGTTTATCCGTCGATTTTGAGTAGTTGTATTATCAATATCTCGATCTAAGCCTGGTGGCAAAACATATCGTACTCCACCGGTAGTGCTTGTGCTATTTTCTTCAATATTTACTACTGAAACTGAAAAATCTGATGTTTCGATATTTGGCAGAACATCAAGCCCTGGTTCGTTCAATGCACGTTCAAACTTCCTCCACTGACTACCTACCAGACGCATTTGCGCAAAACGCAATACTACCGGCCTATTCCACCCTGTTAAGTACATACGGATATACTTGATATTTTCAAAGGTTGGATTCCCTATAGGAGTTCCTACATTCTGAATTGGAATTCTAAACAAATACCAGTTGGTTGATTCGTCATTTGGCGCAGCAATTTGGTCAACGATAAAATCACTAAGCTCCAGGTTGCCATCTACAGGGTTGGATACGCCAGCTCTTGGCCTAAGGTCTAGCTCATATTCAAAGTATTCTTCCAAGTCTGAGATTGTATTATCCTGATTTAGGTCTTCATTGTCAGGCAATGTTGTTGATGCAGGTATAAAGGCGCCACCACCTCCACTGGCGATAGGAGAGTTGTTCTCCATTCCATTCCAGTCTTTGTAACGCTCAACAATTTTTGCGTCCTGCTGATCGTAAAAGCCATCCAAAATGTATCTGAAGTTATCCGCAGACGGATCATCATCTCCTGCTCGAGTAGGAAAAACATCTCTCTCGTCTTCATCTCTCAAGCCATCAAGTCCTATATCCTGATTGTCTCTGGCACCTGGAGAATTTTCGAAGAAGTTCGTAAGGTATTGATCTTGTGTAATCTGTCCCCAAGTGGTAATAGGACCAATTTCACCATCTATTGGCAGTCCATTTTCGAATGCATGCGTATCATCAGGGGCAATATCCTCCGAGACAGATCCTAGATTAAAGATCAATTTACCTCCTTGATTTTCATTTGCAATTGCATCAACAACACCATCTTTCACCCGGCCGTTTTCACCATCAATGAATGGATCTAACATCCAAAATTCAAGATATTCTATGTTCGTCTGGGTAAAGTTTACCTCATTAGTAATTGCTCTTGTAATTCCACCCCATCTTTCTTCGACTTCTGATGGGCTTAAAGATTCGGTCTCAAAATTGGGATTATAATTATACTGACCTCTTTCTGTTGGGAAGTACGCGACATCAAAAATGGGTTCATTGAAATTGACCAATGTCTGATCCCTCTGCCTAAAAATTTCTTGTGGTAGAACTGCACGTTCATAGTGATTAGACAGATCATTATCAGAAATATTTGAAGGTCGATTGTTTCCTCCAGCTCTATAAAAAATTGAATTATCAACAGTATACCACGCAATTTTCGCTTTTCTATAGTTGAAATTCAGTGCAGAATTGCCGCTTTGTGCTTCTTGAAAAACTCGTGGAGTAGCGGCGAGCTTCCAAGCTTGCCACCCCATTATATTGATGGGTGTGGTCGCATTTTCAAAGTCATCAATGTATGAGGTCCCTTCACCATTCACCACATTACTTGTACCGGGTATTAATTGGGCAAATTCAGCGTTAAATGTTACGGTAGATGGTGCCTTGGTACTTACCAATGGAAGTTTATCTACCATTTTGGTTAAGAAGCGGGATTCATTTTGATAATTAATGTCAAATCCATATTTGGTATTGCTTGTTGGCTCATTTCCTACTGCAAATCTGGAGATACCACCAGGCCGCTCGTTTAGATGCAGGACCGTGGCTCCAATATTGAAGTTGTCATTGAAGCGATAATCAAATCGAGCACCTGTAAGGGTTCTTGTCTGGAAGTTGAATAGGTCAGCTTTTTCGTAGGACACTTGAAGCGTTTTTCCTGAACTAAGTATGCCTTCGTTTAAAATTGTAACCCTTCCCAAATTATAATCTACTCTATAATCCAGCCCTTCAGTTAAAGGTGTATTTCCTGCAGTAACAATCACCGAGCCCTCGGCGATGTTAATACCTGGCAAAGTGATTTCACTCGAAGATCCTGCAGTTAACCTACCAGAAATCACAAATTTGTTTTGAGTAGCATTAAGCTCTGCAGTTGCCTTTGGCTCATCGTACAATTCACTGTACACATATTTATCAATCAATCTACCCTCATCAGAATCGAATTGATCCTCCAATGTCTGACCAAATGGCTCGAGTACAGGAAAAATGACATTACCATTCTGAGGATCAATAGTAATCCCTTCGATAAAGTCAAAATTTCCATCAGGAGATCGGTCACCTGTAGGATTTAATCGATCTAAGCTAAATACTTGAATCAAAGGCCTATCTTTTAATTGTCTGCCTTCATGCAATGAAGGATTGTCCTGCCCTGTATCATCATCTCTATAGATTACCCTCAATTGAAATCCTTCTTGACTGATTTGGGCTGCATTGAGGTTGTAAATATTTTTCATCATCAGATCCCAAGTCGGCACTTCAGTATTGATCTTATTCGGACGCAACATCTTTAGATATATTACTTGGTCTTCACTTCGATTCTGATAATCCTCCGTTAGTTCTCCTACTTTATAGGCAGTCCCATTGAATGTGTATTCATATGCTATAGCTAGTACCTCATCGCTAGCTAAGCTACGAGTCAAGGTGATGTATCCAAGTTCCCGATTAATGGTATACTCTGCCTGATCCAGTTTTCTTGCAGTAGTTACTTTCACATAGTCTGTCGAATTTTCGAATGAAGGAAACGTGTTTAAGAGAAAGCCATCCACTGCATCTGCTGATTGTTCGGTAAGACTTGCAAACAAACTGTTTGCTCCGTTTCGCGTTGGACCACCATTTCCAGATCCAATATTGGGTTCATCAGGACGATAGATCACCGCTCCTTCACCAAGATCCATTAGACCCAGTATATTTCGTGTAGTCTGAGTATCATTATTTCTATTTAGCACATAAACTTCGGCTCTTGTGACATTTACCCCTGAAGTGATCTGAGGCAAGGCAGCAAGCCATTGTTCATAGTTGTCTCTAAAAAAATGTCCTAGGAAAAAGTGCCTGTTTTCTTCATAATCTGCTGCTCGTACTTCAAATTCACGTCCTTGGAAGCCACTTTCAATAGTTAATGTTTCATTTCTACCGCGCTGTTGAGATAGAACGGTGGTTACATACAGCTTACCAAATTGAAGTTCCGTCTTGATACCAAACAAAGATTGGGCACCACTCATAAGCGAGTTTGTAACTGGCATACTCACATTACCTATTTCTATCTTCTTTATTATTTCCTCCTCATATCCGGTATATATAACCTTGAGATTATTTTGAAAATCAAATGTGTTGTTGTTATCGAAGTTTGCTGTGATCTCTAACTTCTCACCAACTTTTCCGACAACATTCATGCTTATCTGTTGGTTGAAGTTGAACGCACCATTCTTTTGTTGTCGAAGTGGGATTGCAGGATTGTCTATTCTTTGAAACCGAGCACCAAAATCTAAGTTTACAAATCCATTGGGTTGAATGTCTACATAGCTACCTCCGAAAATCCTATCGAAGATTGGACTAATATATAGACGAGGTATTAAGCTTCGACCACTAACTGCACTTTCACCATCTAAACCTGCTGACCGTTCTTTAAAATACTCACGGTTTAGCTGAGAGTTGTTGTAGCGATTAAATTCATTAAAAGTCATGAAAGAAGCAGGCCTAAAATCAAGCGAGCCTATATTTTCATACACGGAATAAGTAACTCCTCTATCCTCTGCAGTAGTATCCGGATTGAATTGTACTTGCATATCCAATTGTGATGGATCTCTCAAAAAGAGTGGGGATCGTGAGCTTCTAAACGAAAATGGATCTCCAAAACGATAACTTGGTTGGAACGTAGGTTTCTTACTTGGCTCATATGGGCCAATTGTATCGTTTTGAACTGTATCTTGCTCTTGTAGGAATCCAGCATTCGCTTGAGACCAACAACCCAATATCAGAATCGCAAAAAGGAATCGTATATGAAAATTTACTTTCAAAAAAGGGGCTCTTTGTAATTAGGTTAGGTTATGATCGCTTTAGAGCGAATTTGATCAATTCTTCAAGTTTAATCTCCTCTCCGTATTCTTTCAAAATCTTATCTACAGTTTTTTCTGCTGCTGACTTATTAATACCTAAAGTTGTCAGTGCAGATAACGCCTCAGAACGCAGTGTATTATTAAACAGAGGCTGAATTTCTACTGATTTATCAAGTAGCCCCTCTTTTTTCATTTTATCCTTCAATTCTAGAATAATACGTTGGGCTGTTTTGCCCCCTATTCCTTTTACAGATTGTATGGTTTTTACATCTTCCTGGATGATTGCGGCTTGCAATTCTTTAGCATCAAGCGATGACAAAATCATGAGCGCGGTACTAGGTCCGACGCCATTTATTGAGAGCAGGTCAAGGAATCGTTTTTTCTCTGATTGCTCATAGAATCCAAATAAAGTATGCGAATCCTCTTTGACATGAAGATAGGTCTGGATAAGTATGTCTTCTTTATCCTTTACTTGAGAATAAGTAATCAAGCTTATTTTCACTTCATACCCCACACCTCCAACATCCACCACTAAGTGAGTAGGATCTTTAAATGCCAATCGGCCCTTCAGGTAAGTAATCATAGTCCCTCTCTGTTTGCTACTCCGGCATCCACAACTGCTATTGCCACCATGTTGTAAATTTCTTTGACGGAGCTACCCAACTGTAACACCTGAACAGATTTTTTCATACCCATCAAGATTGGCCCTATTACTTCAGCACCTCCAATTTCCATTAGTGTTTTATAAGCGATGTTTCCCGACTGAAGATCCGGAAAAATTAAGGTATTCACATTATGCCCTTTCAAATCACTAAATGGATAAAGTTCTTCCAGTAGATTTTTATTTAAAGCTACGTTAGCCTGAATATCGCCATCAATGATCATATCCGGCCATCTTTCCTTGGCCATCTTCACAGCCTTGGAAACTTTTTCAGGTACTTCTCCTTTTGCCGAACCAAAATTCGAAAATGATAGACCAGCAATCTTCGGTTCGTAATCAAAAAATCTAACAGCTCTATGCGTCAAACCAATTATTTCAACCAACTCTTCAGCAGTAGGATTCATATTGACTGTAGTATCTGCAAAGAAATAGTTTCCTCTTGGGGTATTCATGATGTACATACCCGCTACTTTACTCACACCTTCTTCCATGCCAACAATTTGGAGTGCGGGAAGAACCGTTTTTGGATAATCATTGGATAAACCAGAAATCAAAACATCCGCTTCTCCTTTGTTGACCATCATCATTCCGAAATAGGTCCTACTAGTCATTGCCTTTCTCGCCAAATGCATAGTCATACCTTTTCGTTGACGCATAAGGGTATATTCCTTGGCAAACTCCTCCACCTTATCCATGTGCTCATTAGGATCAATAATATCGCAATCTTTGATTGCTTCGAGCTCATGTTCTTCAATGAGTGCTTTTATCTCGCGCTGTTTCCCCATTAAAATAGGTGTACCTATCCCTGTGTCCAGGGTCATCTGTGCCGCTTTAAGTATGTTAATGTGATTCGCCTCGGCAAAAACTACCTTCTTAGGATTTTGCCTAGCTCGGTATACAAAACGAGAAATTAATCTTTGATCAATACCTACTCTCTCAAGTAAATCGTCTTCGTACTTTTTCCAATCAGTAATTTGGATTCTGGCTACTCCAGTATCCATTGCAGCCTTAGCAACAGCAGGTGATATGGTAGTAATCAACCTAGGATCCATAGGTTTAGGAATCAGATACTCATGCCCAAATCTGATGCTAGATTTTCCATATGCCTTTAAAACAATGTCTGGCACTTGTTCCTTAGCTAATTCAGCTATTGCCTTTACCGCTGCCAATTTCATTTCTTCGTTGATGGCAGTAGATCTAACATCAAGAGCACCTCTAAATATGTAAGGAAATCCCAACACATTATTTACTTGATTCGGATGATCTGACCGACCTGTTGCCATCAGTACATCTTTCCTTGTTTTCACAGCCAAATCATATGCTATTTCAGGATCCGGATTTGCGAGGGCAAAAACAATCGGATCATCTGCCATCGACTTTAACATCTCTGGAGTCACTACGTCGGCAATAGAAAGTCCTAAGAACATATCTGCTCCATTTAGGGCTTCCTCCAATGTATTTATTTTTTGTGTAGTAGCATATTTAGACTTGATTTCATCAAGTCCTTCCCTACTTGTATTTAATATTCCCTTGCTGTCCGCCATGAGAATATTCTCCTTTTTGGCACCTAAAGAAACATATAAGTCTGTGCAAGCAATAGCAGCTGCTCCAGCCCCACTTACTACAATTTTTAAATCTTGAATTTTCTTCCCTACTACTTCAAGTGCATTGAGTAGTGCGGCACTGGAAATAATTGCCGTACCATGCTGATCGTCATGCATGATAGGGATATTCATTTCTTCTCTGAGAGTTTGTTCTATTTTAAAGCTCTCAGGAGCCTTGATGTCTTCGAGATTAATCCCTCCAAAAGTTGGCTCTAATGATTTTACTATTTCAATGAATTTGTCAGGATCTTTCTCATTGATCTCGATATCAAAAACATCTATTCCTGCAAACTTCTTAAACAATACTCCTTTACCCTCCATCACAGGTTTGGAGGCTTCGGGACCTATATTACCTAGACCCAAAACTGCAGTACCATTTGAAATAACACCTACTAGATTCCCTTTAGCGGTGTACTTGTAAACATCCTCTGGTTTTTCTGCTATTTCCTTGCATGGTTCAGCAACACCTGGCGAATATGCTAAAGCCAGATCATGTTGTGAACTCACTGATTTAGTGGAGTTCACCTCAATCTTACCCGCAGGTTTGTTTGAATGATATTCTAATGCTTCCTTCGGCCGAATTTTGGTCGTACTCATTCTCTATTGGTTATTGACTGGTTCGGATAGTATATCCGACCTTCAAAGTTGACCAACTAAAAAGGAATAACCAATTATTCGTAAGGATTAAGATGCACCTTTTGCAGCGCTGAGGTCATTTGAAGTTTGGAATGTGGATAATATCGCCTCCAATTCTCGCACTAAGTTCTTCTTTCTTGTTCCAGGTGAGTCTACATACCCTTCTATATAATAGATTAACCCAGCTTCTTCATCAACGATACTGTAGCTAAGAAATGGCCCTCCTCTTGAATTATCGCTTATCTTCCAAAGCCCTCTCGCTTCTACAGCAAAATGACCATTGAAATTTACACGTTCTGTAAAAACTGGAATTATCTCCTGACGCTTGATGTATACGCTAGGATTCTCTCCATCGTATAAATTTCTTTTTGTGATTTTATCTCTAAACTCTCCTATTCTATTGAAGATACCCTGATCTCGATATGGTTCATAGTATATGAAAATACTTTGTTCAGTTTCTGCATCCATTTTACGCAACCAAACAAAGTTTTTAAGATCCCTTGCTTTTTCCCAACCATAAGGAATTGTCAATGCAACATCATGAGTTTCTGTAATTCTTTCTGCAAGATCCTTTTGCGGACTATTAAAGATCTGGCCCTTGATAGTTTCTCGGGCCGATGTTTCAAAAAATTCTCGAATTGCTGATCTATTATAATTGATTTTTTGAGCTAACAATTCTTCAGACGAAGAAAACAAAAACAGAACTGTTTGACCTTTTGCAAAAAGATCTTTTTGAGCTCTCATGAAAATCGAAGTATCTCGTTTTATTTGATTGAGAGATTGGTCTGTAAAATATTTTTGTAGTACTCTGCTGTCAGCCGTTTTACTATCCAGAGTCATGACAAAAACCATGTTTTTTGCAGACTTTAAAACATTATTTAATCTTCTAGGATTAACCTTACTTACGTTGAAAAGGGATTCATCTTGAGGCAGTCCCAACATTGGAGCCAAGAATGTTTTCTTTAATTCGGCACCCAATCCCAAAGTATCAACCCACTGTGTCGAGTCAACAACTAATATGATCTCATCTGCCTCTCCCCTGGCTGTTGGAAGCAAGTCTTTTCTATAGCTTTCTTTTGATGCCTCGCTACATCCGAAAGCAACGATTAATAAGATGAGTACATTTTTTAACATAAGAATCTTTTTAGACATTGGTTAAAGCAAAAACTATTCCGACCTTCAATCTATGCTATAAATTATGGGTCTTCCTAATTAGGAATTACAAGAGATTGTCCAGGTTTAATCATATTTGAAGTTAATCTATTCACCTGCTTTAACTTTTCAATACTCGTGTTATTATCCTTGCTAATACTCCAAAGCGAATCCCCATACTTTACGGTATATCTTTTTCCAGAACCAACTGCAACTGGAGGGTTAGCTTTTGGCTTCGGTGGAGGAGGAGCTGAGGCAGTATAAAGCTTTTTCGTTTTAGAGTTGTAGGTTGGTAAAACCCAAATACTTAACCTTTGACCAACTCGAATGAGGTTTCCCCTTATTCTATTCCATGATCGAATATCTGAGACCCTAACACCATATTTTCGGGCAATAGTCCCTAAAACATCACCACTTCTTACTCTGTAGTACAACCTCTCTCTACCGTACGTACTACCAGGTGTATTCCTAGCTAGATATTCTAAATGCTTCTTCCCTACTTTAGAAGCCGTATCATATAGATGAATTCTGTTGGCTACAATTGTATCTTTCCACTCTACCGGTATTTTAAGAGCAAAGTTTTTCGTCCCCTCTGGCAATGCTCCTCTTTTTATTTGCGGATTCCATGATAAGACATCATCAAGGCAAAGCCCCAATTGATTACAAAATGTTTCTACATGAAAGTATTGTGAAATCATTATTGTATCCATCTCCGGATTGAAGACTTCCGGACGCTCGTCAAATCTATGTTCAGGCAGGTGGTTGAATAAATATGTGATGG
>CAZWLS010000121.1:0-10744 GCA_964634415.1 uncultured Roseivirgaceae bacterium
GATATTGAGAAAATCCGGTGAGGTGATTGATGTGGCAGATGCTTCGGACCTTCCCAATATCAAGGCGATGAGCCAAATCGTAAAAAAATATTATCTATGTGCCCCCAAATCAATTTTGTAAGTCTTGCAAATCATCGCAGAAGATATTGGTAAAAAATACGGCCGAAATTGGATCTTTCGACATTTGAATTTTGAAATCAATGGTGATGAAAAAACCGCAATTACCGGAGCCAATGGTTCTGGCAAATCAACCCTTTTACAGATCATTAGTGGTTATCTGACGCCCTCCAGGGGGAAAATCAGCATAAAGGATGGGCCTGCACTCGACGAGTTGAAGGTGGCGTATGTCGCCCCGTATTCCGAAGTCATTGAAGAATTCTCACTGCATGAATTTCTGCGTTTTCATTCTCAGTTCAGGCACGCCCGAATGTCCATGGAAGAAATGAGTCAAAGAGCCTCCCTACCACTGAACAGACCCATCAATGAATTCTCGACAGGGATGAAGCAGCGAGTGAAACTCATTACCGCTTTTTTCTTTGAAAATGAATTGGTGCTCATGGATGAACCCACCTCCAACCTGGACCAGGAAGGGATAGATTGGTGGAAAAGTGAGCTGAATCAACAAACGCATCAAACGATGATTATCGCCTCCAACCAGAGGCTTGAAATCGAAATGTGTGCAAAAACAGTGAATCTTTAAAAAAAGGTGGTGCAGATCATAATAATACTCCGACTTATCGAGTTTAGTAGGTAGTAATTAGAAAAAGGCCTAATTTTAGCACAACATCTTTAAATCTAATCAGAGTATACATTAATTATGAAAAGATTATCAAACTTACTTGCTGCCTTAGTTTTTGCTTCCTTAGTTATTTTTATGTCGTGCGGCGGTGGTGGTTCTGATCCCGGACCTTCTGAACTAGAGATTACAGTAGAAAATCTTACAGTATCCGGTGGCTTTTCTAACCCAGCTACTGTTCAGACAGATGGCGGTACTCCAGATGGAGATTGGGATTCATTCAGAATTTCCTTCACAGGAGATGTTAACGGTGGATCTTATACAGTAAGTAACGTGCCTGACGGATTTAGTGATGTATGGGCAAATGGTACCTGGACAATCAATAATGCAGGTAACCAAATTACTAAAGTGCAGGGTGGTGTAACAACTCCTGTTGCTGCAACAATCTCTGACGGTGGGCTTACTCTTGAATTTGACGTAGCTCAGCCAAGTGGTAGAACTAGTGGAATCGGAGGTACTTGGACTTTCGTATTCAACTAAGCCAAACTGATAAAATGAATCAAAAAGGGTAGCATTTGCTACCCTTTTTTTGTTTACAATAACTACTTCTACCTTAATTATTAAAGGCGAAATCAATGCAATTCAATATCTTTGCATTGTGCTAATTGAAGAAAAATACTTCCCACAGGACAAGAATTATCTACTCAAATCTGTCCAAGCATTTTCAAAAGAAATACTAATAGATAACTGGCTTCAACAAGTACTTATCTCTTACAATTGTCAGCACAATCCAATGGGGCTTGAGGATGATTTTATCATTGAGTTAAAAAGGAAAATCGCAAAGTCTAAAGACCTTTTGGAAGACAACTATGACATATTAGCTGCTATCTACAGGCACAATCATGCGGACAATCAGCTAGAAATCATGTGGGACGGTAGGTCACATATGGAAGCCTATGATTCAGACTGGAAAGAAATGTATGCAGCTTGGATTGACAGGTTATCAATGATTAAGGAAATCCAACGTCCATTAATCAAATATGCGGTATCAGAAAATGGTGTCAATCATCAGTTTCTAAAACAAGCTATTAGAAGAGCGATACTTTCACACTTTAATTTGAGAATGAGAGCTCAAACCATAGTCCACGCCAAAGCTGCTTAGTGCTTTAGTTTACAAACCTTACAGAATTTTTGCTTCCCTGGAGGACGTTTTTTGGGAGGGCGTTTGTGACCAAAATATGAATGATCCGAATACTGAGGCTTTTTAGAAAGTTTCTCTTCTTTCTTTTTTTTCTTAGCTACTTGCTTCATTCGTTTCCTGAATGCAGCCACTTCTTCCTCTTTTGTTGAGGTAAATGCATTTGTACCCTTTTTCTTTTTCTTGAAAGTCAACAGACTTTTCTTTTCTTTTTTGGTAGACTGATATTGGGGGCGTGGTGGCTTCGGAGTATCCGTATCCCTTGTATTTTGCCCAAAGGCTAAACCAGATAGAAAAATTGTAAAAACGATTAAATAGAACTTTTTCATAGCATATATTTCCCTACTCCTCAAAACGATATCTCATCAATTTATTGCCAAAACTGCTAAAAGATTCCTTTCAATCATAAAATTGGTTAATCTTTTGCTTCAAGAAGTAACAAGACCATCAAACCATTTTAAATTTCCGGTCGTTATGTAGGCTTTAACACCTTAGTGAATTTGAAAAAATTACTTTTTATCATTCTTTTCATTTCAGCTTTTCTAAGTCAAGGACAAATTGTTCGTGAAAATGAATTGATTAAAAAAATTGAAACTGGTGCTGAGTTAATGGCACTCGGTAAATATGATAGTGCTCAAGTACTTTTCCAGTATGTGCTCCAAAAAATGGAAAAGCTGCCTTCTGATGTAGCCTATTTCTTTGGAAGAAATAGCTATCATGTTGGTAAATACAAGCAGAGTATTAACTGGCTGAATAAATACATACAGCTTAAGGGAACTAAGGGAAAGTACTATGAGCCAGCAATTCAGTTCTTACAGTTTGCAGAAGATGAGTATTTAAGAATCCAACGAGCTAGAACGGAACAGTTTAGCAAAGACATCGAATCTGCGGAATATGACTGCGGTGGATTAGAAAAAATGTTATGCCCAGTATGTCATGGATCTGGAGTTGTAGTTCAGGCAGGAATCTTCGATGAAGTATATAAAACATGCCCCTACTCTTTGGGAGAGGGCTACCTAACGTGTGAAGAATACAACCAGTTTATGCGAGGGAACCTAGAACCTAAAGTCAAAGCAGGAAATTAGGAGAGGCGGTTCTTAAAATCTTCGTAGCCAAATTCTTTAATCAGCTCAAATTCACCATTGCTCCTCAAAATTCCAATAGCAGGATGTTTCACTCCATTAAAAGTGCTAGTCTTGACCATGGTGTAATGAATCATATCTTTAAAAATGATGGAGTCTCCAATCTTCAATGGATTTTCAAACCAATAGCTTTCCAAGAAATCTCCAGCTAGACAGCTAACACCTCCTAATCGATATGAATGCCATCCTGAAACTTCTACACTAGAACCTACTGCCAGTTTTGGTCGATACGGCATCTCCAGGCAATCAGGCATGTGACAGGTGAATGATCCATCAAAAATAGCCGTCTTAACACCTCCATTATCTACAATGTCCAAAATAGTAGTGTACAGATCACCTGTTTCCCATGCGAAAGCACTACCTGGTTCTAAGATCACCCTGATACTGTGACGTTCTTTAAACTCACTAATCAACGTTATTAGATGCTTGGTATCATATCCTTCACGAGTCATCAGATGCCCTCCACCCATATTCACCCATTTTATTTTTGGCAAATGGTGACCAAATCGGCTCTCGAATGATTGAATTACTTGCGCTAACGCATAGGAGTCAGACTCACATAAAACATGGAAATGAAGTCCCTCCACTCTTTCAGGTAGTTCTACCAAATCATTGCTGGAAATTCCAAGTCGTGAAACTGGGCTTGACGGATTGTAAAGCTCAGTTTCCACATCAGACCATTCTGGATTTACTCGCAGCCCAACACTTACATTGTCAGGGACTCTATCAATAAACTTATGATATTGATGAAGAGAATTGAAAGTGATATGGGATGAATGAGCAACTACATCATCAAATTCATCATCAGCGTAGGCAACACAATACGTATGCGATTTAACTCCCATTTCTTCATTGCACAGAAGAACCTCATTCAAAGAACTAGCCGTTGCCCCATTCACATATTTCTTTACGATTGGAAATGCACTCCACATTGCGAATCCTTTGAATGCAAGAATAATATCTATACCTGCACTTTTTTGAACTTGATCTATAAGCTTGAGATTCTTCTCTAGTCTTTTCTCATCAAGAACGAAACATGGAGATGGAATTTTCACTTTGAATAGCGTTCTTGAATAATATTCATATGGTGAATCAAGTGTCCCGAAATAATGTATCCCAATACCTCCACAGACATTTCAACACCACTTGCAATACCTGATCGCTGACGTACTTCTACACTAAATGAAGAAAACATATCTACCGTTGCAGCTCGTACATTGGTGAATTCAGAGAGTAAATTATGAATAGTTCGACTATCAGCATTTGCTTCAGGCACGTATTCATTTTGATCAAAGCCTGATAGTTCAGTATTATCATTTCTAGCAAAACGCATCGCTCTATACGCAAATACACGCTCTGCGTCAATTATGTGCAGGATAACATCCTTGATACTCCATTTATCAGGGGCGTACTTATACAATCCTTGTTGTTCATTCAATTTTCTGCAAAATGAAATGAAATCATCACCTGATTTTAACAAAAGAGGTACTAATTCGCCGCTGCCAGCTGCTTGAATATATCCTCTATAAAATTCCGGTACTTTTTCTATATCTACCATAATTAATCCATTCCAAGGTCTATGTTATGTTCTTCATGCCATGGCAATCCGGAAGAAGCTAATTTTTCCAAAAATGGATCTGAATCAAACTCTTCAACATTATAAACGCCAGCACCTGCCCATTTGCCAGTTAGCATCATATATGCACCAGTCATAGCTGGCACGCCTGTAGTATAAGAGACACCTTGTGCGCCAGTCTCATCATAGGCTGCTTGATGACTACAATTATTCCAGATATAATAGGTCTTAGTTTCACCATCCTTCACTCCACTTATGCGACAGCCAATAGATGTTTCTCCTTCATAATTTTCGCCAAGATCTCCAGGATTAGGAAGCACAGCTTTTAAAAACTGTAAAGGAACTATCTCTTTACCTTCATAATTAACTGGTTCAATAGAAGCCATGCCAACATTTTCAATTACCCGCAAGTGTGTTAAGTATTCTTCCCCAAAAGTCATCCAAAATCTTGCTCTTTTAATAGAAGGATAGTTTTTAGTCAAAGACTCTAGTTCTTCATGATAAAGGAGGTAAGACGGTCTTGCACCTATATTAGGATATTCGAGGTCTTTTCTAAATTCAAAAGGTTTGGTTTCTACCCATTTCCCATCTTCCCAGTATTTACCATTCTGAGTGATCTCTCTAATATTAATTTCGGGATTAAAGTTTGTCGCAAATGCCTTCCCATGATCTCCAGCATTGCAATCTACGATATCTAAATAGTGTATCTCGTCAAAAAAATGTTTGGCAGCACGGGATGTAAAGACTCCGGTTACTCCAGGATCAAATCCACAACCTAATACTGCTGTTAGACCTGCTTCTTTAAAACGCTCTTGATATGCCCATTGCCATTTATATTCAAACTTGGCCTCTTCAGGCGGCTCGTAATTAGCTGTATCTAGATAATTAACTCTTGCTTCAAGACAAGCATCCATGATGGTTAGATCTTGATAAGGAAGCGCCACATTGATTACCAACTTGGGATTGTGCTTCTTGAATAAGGCTACCACTTGATCAACGTGATCAGCATCTACCTGATCGGTTTCGATACTAACTCCAAGCTGATCTTTTACATCTTTAGCTATATCATCACATTTCGATTGCGTTCTCGATGCAAGAACTATCTCTGAGAAAACATCTGAATTTTGAGCGCATTTGAAGGCAGTAACACGACCAACGCCACCAGCTCCAATAATTACTATTTTAGACATATTTCAAACTTTGAATTTTGTCCAAATTTAGCAGGAAGATTTCTTACAATATAAATCGGTAGGTGTATTTAATAAGGAAAGTATTTGTACTCTCCAGCCCTGTTAAACGTGATGACAGATCACTGAAATCATTTTCTCTTTCCCTGCTGAAGTAAGACCCATTATTTGCCCACACAAGGAATAATGTTGATCCGGGAATGTATTCCCACCTCATCACAAAGTTTGATCTAAACTGGACGATATTAAAATCAGGGTTACTGAAAGTATAATCAGGATCTTCCGTCCCAGATTCAAATATTTCATATACACCATCTTCTTCATTGAAACGGTATTCTTCTTCTGAGAATATTCTAAATCGCTGATTGTAAGTTTCAGAGCTTGGCAGATGAACCCGCTTAAACTGACTGTACTTTCCACTTGCAATAAATGGCTGTCCCCAAAATTCAAGTGTCAAATTCGGAGTAATGTTATAATTCATACGTACAGACATACTGTAGGTCTCTTGTTCCACCCTTCCCAAAATGTATCGATCTTCTCCTCCATACGCTGTTTGAGTGATGTACTGAAGGTCATCTCTATTCCAGTTAATACTCGGAGAGATATTGATTTGCATTGCGTCAATTGGCCGAATATTGATTCCAAGATTTATCCCTGAGCTTTTTCGAAAGTTATTTCTACCCCAGTTGTACCAGTTATTGAAGGATACTCTCACATTTTTTCTACTATTTGTGCCAATCCAATACCAATAGTTGATGTTCCCAGGATACCTGATAG
This sequence comes from uncultured Roseivirgaceae bacterium, assembly GCA_964634415.1. GTDB lineage: Bacteria > Bacteroidota > Bacteroidia > Cytophagales > Cyclobacteriaceae > Ekhidna. The sequence goes on from CAZWLS010000121.1 coordinate 6,617, forward strand.
ATGGCCCTCCTCTCAAATCTGCATTGGAAACACGATCGCCACCAATCCAGACTCCCTGGTTAAAGCCCCAATAGTTGGTGAATTCCCAATTCATGTTCATGTTTATTCCTTTGCCAGTGGTAACTCCACCAAAGTCCATATTTTGTTCCATGTACATATTGTACCGCTGATTTCTGAACAGATCCGTCACTTTATTCACTCGATATGAACTCCAAAACCAGTTATTGATATTATCTGTCACCCGTAAAAATCCAATATCATTTAGTGCCAATTCGGGTGATCTGTAGTTTGATCCAGCTGTCCATCTCCAGTTGCCACTTCGTTTTCCAAAAGAAATGCTAGCCGCAGAACCCAAAAGCTCAGTCCGTGTCGAATCAACTTCAGCGTGTCCATTATCGGGACGCTGAAAAAACCGAACCGAAGAAGTTTGTGTTCTATACAAGGCGCCTCGTGAGCCTTCTACCCTACTCATCGCAAACCGCATTTCCATTCCATACTTTCTATCTCGGAAATTGTGGTTGATGTCGATTCCCGCGCTTTGCGCATTGTTATGAGCTAATTCCAAATTGAATCCTTCATTATTAATCCGATTCATATTGGTGACCATGGCTCCAATCACGGTCTTACCTCCATCAAAATCTTGCTGTACTCGTCCTACTAAATAATTTGTATAAGGCTCTACTTGTTCTGTCCTTCTAACCCCCGCAGTATCTACCACATCAATAACTTCCTTATTGGTAAAGGACTCCAAAAGGCCCCATGAAAATCCCTTTGCATTTTTCCCCGTAAGCTTAGCAGCACCGAGTATCTGCGTCTGATTGGGGAAATCAGCGTATTGAATATCTGCTGGTAATCTTCCTACTGGTCGACCGCCTATTCTTCTTGAGTAAAATAAATTATTAGGCCCTCCACTTGTCCCGAAAGTCAAAAGGCTGTTTCCTTCTAAAAAGAAAGGTCGACGCTCTTGAAAAAATAGTTGGAATGCAGACAGATTTACCGCCGAGGGATCTGCGTCTACTTGACCAAAATCTGGATTCACAGTTAAGTCAAGTGTTATATCAGAGGTAATACCGATTTTCGCGTCCAATCCTAAATTTGCACTATTCTCTCTTCCGGAATCTCTAAAAGGATTTTCTTCCTCCTTTGGGTAGCTTTCAACAGAAGCCAATACATAAGGCTGAATTTCAAGTTGCTTCTGTGGTTTGATTCCTTTCAAGCCATTGAGCTCTCCAAATAAATGTACCCACCCAGGCGATAGCGGATCTATCGGCTGCCATGTAGACCTTTCTTCAGTTCTAAAAATTCTTCTCGTCAGCTGTATGCCCCAGGTGTGATTCTCTTTATTGGCAAACCTTAATTGTGAAAGCGGAATCTTAAATTCGGCAATCCATCCTTGATCGTCTATACTTGTTCTCAGGTACCAAATTGGATCCCAGGTACGATCCCAATTGTCTCCATTGTTAGAAATATATTCATCACCCTTAACACCAGAAACTGAGGCAGTGAAAGAAAATGCAGTTCTCTTGTCTCCATAGCTATCGATATTGATTTCTACAAAATCTCCATCGAACCCGTCTCTACGAGACATGCGCTTAACAATTTTTTCTGGTTCATCATCAAATGCCCTAACGCCCACATATAGGAATTTAGCATCATAGAGTATTTTAAACTGTGTTTGCTGGAATGGTTCTACATTGAAATCTGGCCTATGACCAATAAAATCTCCACCCCATTCCACCTGATTCCAGGCTTCATCATCGAGTTTACCATCAATCTGAATTTCACTCTTTATACGCTCTGTTGTATAGGATTTGACTGGAAATTCCTGATCTTGACCATTGACCAAAAAAGCAGCACATACTAGAAAGGCACCAATTATTCCTTTTAGTTGCATGTAGTTGAGTTAGTTGACAGGCGGCAAATTTGCCGAAGTTGTATGAATGAATACTCCTATTTTGACGTATGGTTACATCTTTTATGCGAAATAGTACTTTTTTAGGATAGATGGCTATTTAAGCGTATATCGCAATCCTGTTTGGAGAACGAATCTAGATGGAGCAGCAACTCCATCGCTTATTGGCGTAATGGAGTGTCTGAAGTTAGGCTCCAAAGTGAAATTGAATTTATCAAAGATTGAATAACCAAGTTCTAATCCACCAATACCATCAAACGACCAATCATTGTAAAGGCCAAGATTATTGCTGTTGAGGATTTCTTTTGTAGGATCAGAGAAGCTTCCATCTACTAAATAGTTCGCAGAAAGGCCTGCATTCAAGCGGAGACTGAATTTCTTATTTACAACAAAATATCCTGCTTTGATTGGGATCGAAGCTATTTGCACATTGTTGTTAACCTCCACTTCATGATCAAAATTTTCTCGTACTTCTATGGTAGCTTGTCTAGAGCCTGAAGGTGTAGACTCTCCACTTGTTAGTCCATTGGAACTATCAATAAAGTCAACATTATCTATAGTGTAAACATCTAATACGCTGATAGAAGCCGTACCATTATTGTCCATGTTTGTATAAGCGAGGCCACTTTCCAATGTCCACTTCTCCCCTATTTGAATTCCAAAATCGAACCCTATCGTTGTTGCAACTCCCTGATTCATACTTTCAGATATGCTCGTTGTTGGATTAACAAAATTGCCAGAACCAACTGCAGATGCTAAGGCTGATGGGTTCAGAGAACTTGCCACAGCTCCGGACTCTCCAAAATTCGAATTGAAGGTCCCTGCGCCAGCTTCTACCCCGGCCCACACTTTTGTAGCTGCATCATCGCGAACTCTCCTGGAAGAACCGCTAGAAACTGCTTGGTGATACCTGTAAATATCATTTGTTGAGACAGCAGCATGAACCTGAGGTCTACGCCTTTCTACTCCTTTGATCTGATAGATCGGTTGTTCCTCTGTTTCAATCAACACGAACGTCTCTTGAGGTGTAGATTGTACCTCGACTTGTTCAAAAGTTAAATCGAGCGGTTGTTGGAATCCTGTAACATATGAGGAGTAGTAGTTATTGTAGTTTATGTCATTAGACAATAACGCATTGTAAGAGGTGGATTCCTCTTGCGTTTCATGAACAAATGAAGGTGAGTAAATTACGCCAAGTAGTAATACAGCTATTACTACTGCAGCAACAGACACCCATTTATACATCAAATTTTGCGACGCATAAACAGCTACCAAGTCAGCATTTAACTCATTTTCAATGTTCGTCCAAATGCCACTAGGTGCTTCTTTCGTTTGTCCTTCAAACTTCTTCCGGATACTATCTTCAAACTTCCCCGGACCCATATCGTATCTTATCTCTCTGCATGACCTTTTCCGCCAATAATGTTTTAGCCCTAGAATACTGAGATTTTGAAGTACCTTCACTAATCTGCAGTTTCTTAGCTATCTCATGATGCTTATAACCTTCAATTGCAAATAAGTTGAAAATAACCTGACACCCGGTTGGAAGCTCTTGAATCAAACCTAAAAGCTCCTCATAACTAAGCTCAGATATCACTGATTCCTTTTCACTCCAGCCATCCAAGTCATTCACATCCACCATTGGATATAAATAAAGCTTGCTACGCTGATGATTAAGGGCAGTGTTGACAACTATCCGCTTTATCCAATATGCCAATGAAGAGTCTTTTCTGAAGTTTTTGATATTCTTGAAGACTTTAATAAAAGCTTCTTGAATAATATCCTCTGCCTCCTGCTGCATTTTAGAATACCGCAAAGCCACTAGATACATACCATCACAGTATTTATCATAGAGTGCCTGCTGATACTCTTTCTTGCCCTTTTGGCAGCCTTTAATCAATTTCTCTTCAGTTACCGACATTGACGTTGGTATTTAATAGACCCAAACCTTATAATTATGGTTGTAATGTATAATTTGGGCATTTCTACCTTTAAAGTTATGAAGAACCTTGCGATAATAGCAATAGCTCTGTTATTAGTAAACTGTGAACCCCTTGTCCCCCAACAATCTACAGTCAGCAAAAAAATTATTTATGACAACTATGACTATGAAGATATTGTAGGAACAACGCAATTACTTCCACTAGAAGGACAACAACTGAAAGAATTAGAAAACCCTATCGTCGGACTAAATACTTCCGATAGGCTGCTTCTTT
>CAZWLS010000122.1:0-1807 GCA_964634415.1 uncultured Roseivirgaceae bacterium
ATCAGCGATTTATGATGGGGGTCCAAACTGGAAAATGGCTCATCTAAGAGAAGAACTTCAGGTTCTTGTAAGAGTACCCTTGCCAGTGCTACTCTTTGTTTTTCGCCACCTGAAAGCTCTAACGTCCCTTTTGATAGCAAATGATCTATTCTACAAAGAGATGAGATGTTCGTAACATCATCTTCATTGTGTGCATATACGTCTAGAAAATCGAAAACAGACACAAATTTTGTCAATTCGAATACTTGCGAAAGATATGCCATTTGTGGGTGTCCAGGGATCAATCGATCGAGCTTAGGATATACATTCTCATCATTAAACATAATCCTACCTTCTTCTGGTTTTGACAGACCACTTATTACCTTAAGCAAGGTTGATTTTCCAGAACCGGTCGATCCTGCAATTCCAATTTTACTCTTCTTATTAATTGTTAGCTGCTCACAGCTTAATGCCGTCTGGTTTGTAGAGTAACTCTTCCTGATATTGTGAAGTGATATTAAAGTCATTTATCAGATTTCTATTCCAACGACTAAACTAGGGTGATTTCGAAAAATCTTGCTTTTCTCTCGACTAAATCTCATAAAATATCTTAGTAATGCTCTAAATTGAAATTGCTATTAATCATCGATCAAATTATGAAATACCTGACCTTAACTTTACTCTGCTTTCTGTCTTTTACAGCGAAATCTCAAGAAGATATCGTAGCTATCGTAGATGATTTGACAATCAAATGGGATAAGCAGGCTGAGGCTCTCAAAAAATACTCTGGCATGAAGTACTACTGTACTTCAGATACATACAGAGATAAAACAATTGGACTTCTTGATAAAATCCATCATTACGACACATTATTATATGGAATAGTAAGTGAGAAATATGCTAATGTGAAGGATAAAGAAGCAGCTGCTACACTAAAAGATATTCTAACCGTAGAAACAGACTATACTACACCTAATTTTAAAGCCTTTCTAGGTGAAGAATGTAAAAGATTCAACGAAATAGAAGAAACATACTCAAAAGAAAGTGGATCCGATTATTATAAGGAAATTGAAAAACTTGAAAAAGAGCTTGGAAAGTATGTCACAAATGTCACTAAGAGAATCGATTTAATAGATGAACATATTCATCATTTAAAGCTTGATTGATAACAGAAGGAATTATTTTAGATCAAATTGATGTTACAATTACAACTAGCTATTTAGTTTAATCAGAATAGATAAACCGCTAAACGAACATTAATAACTTCTCACCTAAAAGAATGTGTTGTTTTCCAATATTTTTATTCTATTTATACTTGAAGGAAGATACCAATGGAACCAATCAAAATACAGCCTACTAGAAACACGCCAGCAGTTTTACTCGACCCTAATAGAGGAGTCTTCAAAATATATGGACGATCAAGTCCTGAAAATTCCATTCAATTCTACGATCCGATCAAAGATGTGCTAGCGAATCAAATCAATGGGAATACTTTGGATGTTCGAATAAAGATGGAGTACTTCAACACAAGTTCTTCAAAATGCATTTATGATCTTCTTAAAGAAATTAAATCACTTTCTGATAAGGGCAAAGAAGTTATCGTAAGGTGGTATTATGAAGAAGACGATGAGGATATGTTAGAAGCAGGGGAAGACTATAGTGACCTGCTTGACCTTCCATTCAAGTTTATTGAATTCCATCCTGACCAGTATCAAAGAAGTGCTTAATTAAATAGGATGGCTATAATTTAATCAGCCACCAACTCCTCATTTATCTTTTCAATTTCTCCTTCAACTCTATCTAGGAAGTTTGGCAATTTATTCCAGAA
>CAZWLS010000122.1:1817-10728 GCA_964634415.1 uncultured Roseivirgaceae bacterium
TAAAATGTATTCAGAATGCGTGGATTACAACACCAGAAATTATCTGCACGATAATCAGGCATTTTAGCTGCCAGTTTAGCAAGATCCAGGTTGGCCAAATTTGATTTCATCTTGTGTAAATGATCATAAGCTTTTTCACGATCTTTGATTGTCATCATTTCACGTGAACCTATTACTCCTTCCGAGATCGACTTAATTGCCATATCCGCAATCATTCTTACCTTTTCTTCATCATCGCCAAGTAGTTCCCGTAAAAATGTAAATGGTGCTCCCTTAGTAACGCCATCCTTTTTAATTGGCTTTTTCCGGGCGAGTAACTTACGAAGCGATCTATTCCCAAGTCTACTTACCTTTTCAAATAGATCTTCTGGATCAAAAGGTTTAGAGACAATCTCATTCATACCACTACGCTCCATTTTAGATCTTGACTCTAAAAGTGTACTGGCAGTTAATGCTATTATGGGTAGTTTACGGAAATACTCATCATTCATGGCACGAATTCTTCTTGTAGCTTCATAGCCGTCCATGACAGGCATCCGAACATCAATAATCATTAAATCATAGGCCTTACTAGCTATCATATCTAATGCTTCTTCACCATGATTAGCCAGATCAACCGTAACACCCCATCTATTAAGAAATCCTTTGGCGATTTCCTGATTTGCTTGGTTGTCTTCTACTAGTAAGACATGAAGATCCAAATTGTTCTTTTTCTCTTTAGATTTCTTCTTCCTCGTAGTTTCAATTTGAGATTTGCCAAAAGGCAATGAAAAATAGAAAGTTGTTCCTTTTCCCAAACTTGAAACAACTTCAAGCTTACCCCCCATCAGATCGACCAAATGCTTGGAAATAGATAATCCCAATCCAGTACCACCTACTTTGGAAGTATATGAATTATTGACCTGCTTAAACGTTTCAAATATCGTTGAGAGCTTATCTTCCGGAATTCCTATTCCGGTATCCTTTATTGTGAATTGCAGCACTTCCTCTCCACCTGGCTCTACTAACAACTCCACCTTACCTTTTTCAGTAAATTTTATCGCATTACTTATCAGATTATTTAGAATTTGAGTTAGCCTGATTCCATCGCAAACAAAGTAATCGGCTAAAGAATCGGCATATGCGTATTTAAGCTGAACCTTTCCGTCACCAAGTTGAGGTACAGACTTCCATGTCTCAATGATATTCTTTACAAGCTCATGAAGATTTACGTCATCCTCTACAATTTCAAGATTACCAGATTCAATTTTCTGAAAATCTAAAATGTCATTTATTAATGTAAGTAGATTATTACTTCCAAACTTGAGCATCTTAAGCCTGTTGCTATTTTCAAGCTCTGGATGCTCCATTTCAAGAAGATTAGTGGTACCAATAATAGCATTTAGTGGCGTCCTAATCTCATGACTCATTGTTGATAAAAACTGTTCTTTTATTCTACTTGCATCCTCTGCTTCATCCTTGGCTTTTCTTAACTCGACTTCCTGTCTTTTTACTTCAGTTAGATCATTAGTGAAAATTATAATCCCTCCTACTTTATCCTTACTGGTATACCAAGGATGGATTTCACCTTGCACCCACTGTATCCCTCCATCAGCTCTAACAAACTTCTCAATACCAGGTTTTACAATCTCACCCTCTAAGGCTCTTTGATGCATTTTCTTCCATTCGACAGGTATTGATGGAAAAATTTTGTAGTGAGACTTTCCAATTATATCTCCTACTATATTTTGCTCCTTATACCATCGCTTGCTTGCCGAAATATAATTCATATGCTTATCCAGCATCGCTATTGCCGCAGGAGCTCCTGATATAAACGTTTTAAGTAAATTCTGCTCCTCTAAGATCTTATTACTACTCTGTTGCTGTTCTACCAGATCTCCAACCCATCTGGCTACGAGCGAAATAAAATCTAGCTCATAACTTGTAAAAGGTTCCCTTCTCGGTTTAGTCCCTGTAAAATTGACTGTTCCATAGATCTTTCCATCTACTCTATAGGCTGCGCCTATATACGTTTCAAATTGCAATCGTTCAAAACAAGGATGACCTTTATGCACTGAATCAGACATTTTATCTACCCCTAACACTTTGCCTTTTTGAGCGAGCGTAATATCACAATATGTATCACCAAGTTTGAACTTCTGATTTAATTCTAACTCACTTGTTTCTGGGTAATAAGCTGAAATACGGTACTCATCCATCCAAATGGAGCTTATGATTCCAGTCTCCAGTCCCAGATATTGAAGACAAAGTTTAAGCCCCTGATTCATTCGTTGCTGTATGCTAAGGTCCGTAGAGCTATTTAATTCATTAAGTAATCTTACTCCTTGCTTATATTTCTCCTCTTTGCCTGTAGATGATTTTAAGTCAGTAATATCTTTCGCAACATTATAAACATGCTTTATCCTACCATGCTCGTCAAAAGTAAAATCAGCGCTTAAACCCACCCATTTTACTTCACCTCTGGCCGTTGTTATTGGAAACTCATAATAACTTTCACTGACCTTATTTTTAATCACATCAGTGTAATAGGCTACTACCTCTGACCTTTTCTCAGGTACGACATTGTCAAACCAGTTTATTCTATTTATTTCTTCAAGTGAAAATCCTATAAACTTCTCAAATGCAGGATTTATATATGTGTATGCCCCATTAGCATCAAGTTCATAGATTATATCATGTGTTCCATTTACAACTCTTTCATATCGTTCTTTCGATCCAAGAACTTCTTTGAAATGTTTTCTTTGCTTTAAAATCCGCACTTTCACTAACTGTACGGTAAATATCAAAACAAGAAATGCTGCAATAATTACAGAAATTCCGATCATCCAATACTGTGAAGTAATAGATGAATTCAATCGTTGATTTGTTTCTCGCGACAATAACTCATATTCATCGATAAGAAGGTTCATTGCAGGAAGAAAAGTCTCTTCATGCTTCAAAATATTGGACCTAAATAGCCCAACATTTGAAGCTTCTTGAATGCCATAACTGCTTCGAATAAGGGCTGAGACAGATGGACTTAATCTGAAATAAATACTATCTATTTTAAAAATATCCAGACCTGAAGAATCTAATCTTCTATTACTTGTCTCAATTACTTGATGATTGAGTTGAAATAAAGTTAGTGATGAGTCTAGTAAGTGAATATTTTCATTGTCGAAGACCGAATCACTCTTCAAAAGAAGAACATTCTTTGTCACAAATTGACTTAACGTATTCTGATTTCTGCAGACACTAGTTATCTCATCAAGTTCTGAATTAATTGTTGCAATTCTTTGTACTTGATGATATGCATAAAAGGTTGTCAATAAAACAACAGTAACTCCTGCAATGAATGCAAGAATTATTTTAATGACAAGCTTCCGCACATTTAGTTCAGAATATTTCTCGGCGGCTTTCTCCATTTAGTTGATACCAACTGCGAGTAGTCGAATTCCATAGTGGTTGTATGCAAATAACGTAATCAAAAACCTTAATTCATATCCATTTCGACAGAATAAACACCACATACGACGTAGTATGCTAGAACGAAGGCTAGTTTATAACGCTACTTTTAACTTGAACATGTCTAATGAATATGTTGAGTGTTTTTCATTCTAGACGACATTATAGTTATCTTCGCGGCTCAATTTATTAATACTATGATCTCAACTGAAAACATTTCTTTACAATACGGAAAACGTGTTCTCTTTGATGAAGTAAACATCAATTTTACTAGCGGCAACTGCTATGGAATTATTGGAGCAAATGGTGCCGGTAAATCTACATTTTTAAAGATTCTTTCAGGCGAGATCGCAGCAAACTCTGGTGCAGTTAAAATTGAGCCAGGAAAAAGAATGGCTGTATTAAAGCAAAACCATCATGAATATGATGAAGTACAGGTTCTTGACGCTGTTATGATGGGCCATCGAGAGCTTTGGGATATAATGAAGGAGAAAGATGCTATTTATGCCAAGCCTGACTTTAATGAGGAAGATGGCAACCGCGCATCTGAATTGGAAGCAAAGTTTGCAGATATGGATGGATGGAATGCTGAATCCGATGCAGCAGCTCTATTAAGTGGGCTTGGTATAGTCGAGTCTGATCATTATAAATTGGTTAAAGAACTAAATGGCTCAGAAAAGGTCCGTATACTACTCGCCCAGGCACTATTTGGAAATCCTGATATATTGATTCTTGATGAGCCTACTAATGACCTTGACATTCAAACCATTTCTTGGCTTGAAGACTACTTGCTAGAGTTCAATAACACACTTATTGTCGTATCTCACGATAGACACTTTTTAGATACTGTTTGTACGCATATTGCCGATATTGACTTTGGACAAATTAAAATGTTTACTGGTAACTATACATTCTGGTATGAATCTAGCCAGCTTGCATTGAGCCAACGATCAGCTGCAAACAAAAAGGCTGAAGAAAAGAAAAAGGAACTGCAGGAATTCATTGCAAGATTCAGTGCAAACGCCTCTAAATCTAAGCAAGCTACGAGTCGTAAAAAGCTTCTTGACAAGATCAATGTAGAGGAAATTCAGCCGTCAAATAGAAAGTACCCGGCGATCATCTTTAATCAAAATCGAATTGCTGGTGATCAGATATTGGAAACCAAAGGACTCTCTAAAGAAGTAAATGGCACCTATCTATTCAAAGACTTAGATCTTTTTGTAAACAAAGGAGATAAAATAGCAGTTGTTGCCGACGATAGCTTAGCAGTCACCTCGTTTTTCCAAATACTTATGGAAGAACAACAAGCAAGCGCAGGAAGCTTCAAATTTGGGCAAACCATTACACACGCATACCTACCAAATGAAAATTCCGAATACTTTAATTCTGACGATAACCTTATCGATTGGTTAAGGCAATATACAGACGATGAAGAAGATAAAGATGAAGTTTATATAAGAGGATTCTTAGGTAAAATGCTCTTCTCTGGTCAAGAGACACTTAAGAAATGTAACGTACTGTCTGGAGGTGAAAAAGTAAGATGCATGCTTTCGAGAATGATGTTGCAAGGAGCCAATTTATTGATATTAGATGAGCCTACCAATCACCTTGATCTTGAATCAATTACCGCATTAAATAATTCTTTGAAGGATTTTCCCGGTACAGTTCTTTTCACCTCTCATGATCATACATTTACACAGACAGTAGCCAATAGAGTTTTAGAACTAAGGCCAAATGGATTTACTGACACTTTGAGTACGTATGATGAATTTTTAGAAAAGAAAAAGTTAATAGCTGCCGGCGCTTAATTAAGACTTAAAGCCAATCATCATAATATCATCATTTTGACGGTTGGCGCCTGTCCATGTGGCGAGATACTTTTCCATCATCTCTTTCTGATCAAAAAGAGAGATGTGTTTATGTTGAAGTAAGTAATCACCGAGTTGTTTCATGGAAAGTTTCTTAAACTCAGGACCTCCAATTAGATTAAATATCCCTGAGCTACACAGATAGAAATTAGAGTTACTGGGATCATCTAGGGAATTGGAAGTATAACTATGTCTTGCCTCTGAATTTTCACCAACTTGATTCTTCTCTCCTTCTACTATTTTAACACTATCCTTAGTGACCTGTATTAGGTCCATGTTAGCTCCTGCAAACTCCATCTCCTTCGTAATGGTATCCAACTTCACAATGCCAACGTTAGCATTTGTGTTTAATAGAATATTGTTCTTATCCTTAAAACGCGCTTTAACTTCTCGATGTAAAAATTGCAATATTGAGCCAGGAAAATCAATAGAGTATCCATCTACCATTTTTTTCAAGGCATTCATATAAATCCGAATCATCATCGAAGCCAAATGCCCCTCGCCAACACATGTAAATAATGCCAAATAGACATCGTTTCCATGGTTATGTAACCAAAACCCATCTCCTCCTACTCTTCCTTTTGGCTTGTTAATTACATACCCTTCAGAAAATTGTTCATTAAGTCTATTTTCCTCGGGCAATACCGAAAAATAGTTTCGACGCGTCGAATCCTCAATTTTATCAAAATTGATAATCCAATTGGTTTCATTAATCTTTTTCTCCTTTGGCTGCTGGCTCATTATGGATACTTATTAGTCAAGTCCTAATACGACAAATGCTTCATGATTATTCCAATTTATAGGAATAACATACATAGAAACGTTTTCTGGGATATTTAGTTCGGCAGGCATACCCTCAAACACAGTAGGCACTGATATCATAAAATTTGCTCCCAAATTTGCTCTAACATTGCCAGCAACAACATTAGAAATTTCTCCGGCCATATCTAAAATATCTTCTTCCGATGGATCTTCTATTCCGATGAACATATTGATCAAATCGGCAAACATTTCACGATTGGCTGAAATGTATACAAAACCTTTTCTACTCCCAGATATACCGATCATTCCAGTAAAATCTTTGAGCACCAGGCCATCAGATTCTTTAAGGTAAGGCACCTTCATATTAGAATCTATTTCAGTCAAATGCTTAAAGTAATTGCTCACCGAATTGATGAACATATTACAAGTTGCTTCGAATTCTTCTTTCCTACTCTCCATCCCGTTTCAAAAGTTTATCAAAAGCTCTCGCAAGATCGGATGCATTTACAGGTTTATACATAAACCCTCTTGCTCCCTTATCCAATGCTATTAACCCTGTCAATTTATCAGCCAAGGCGGTTATGATCATCACTTTGGTTTCGGGGTTAATCTTCATAATTTCTTCTAAACAAGCGATACCGTCCATTTCGGGCATCGTGATATCAAGCGTAACTACATCTGGCTTTTTATCCATCACCATCTGAACCGCCTCTACGCCATTCGCTGCTTGACCAATTATCTCCAAGTCATAATCCGCAAGGTTCTTTTCGATTGTACGTCTCATAACTGAAGAATCATCAACAATCAATAATCTTTTCATTCTTCATCATCTCCTTTCTCGGTTTCAAGAACCGGTAGTTTGATGATCATTTCAAAAGATTTACCAGGAACTGATGTAATATCATATGCTCCTTTATGCTGATCTAAAATGCTTTTCACTAAATGCATACCCTGCCCTCGTCCAGCATGTGCATCGGATTTATCTGCAGTAGAGAAACCTTCTCTGAAAATTAAATCAGTAATTTCTCTATCATCCATATTTTTCAGATCGGTATCCGTTACCAAGTTGTGATCCAATGCTTGTCTCTTAATTCGTTCCATATCTAATCCTTTACCATCATCATGGTATCGGATAAATAATTCATGATCACTACGCGACAACTCTATGAGAATTTCTCCCATGATAACCTTTCCATCATTCATTCTTGAATTAGGGGCTTCGATGCCATGTACTACAGAGTTTCGAATAAGCTGAATCATCATATCCTTGAATGACTCTATATAAGCCTCAGGAAGTACTACATTATCAATGTTATCAAAGGTCAAATTCACTGATTTTCCTAGCTCTTTAGCAATAAGCTCTGCTCCCCTCTCTAGAGCATCAATCACCATTATGTTAGAGACTGAATCACCTTCAGCAGGGAATTTCTTGTAGATATTGATAATCTTGTAAAGCATTTCGGCAATTTCCGCGATCATTCGATCTGCTTCGTCTACTTCGTACAATACTGCAAGGAAATCTTTACCTCTAACTTCCTTAGACTGTAAGGCTGTAATGGAATCCTCTATTTCGTGGAACTTGTTCGCCATAAGTTCCATTCCTATGACAACAGCATTGCCTTTCAAATTATGAATTACATCGAATGTAAAACTTAACAACTCACTGTATTCATCATTTTCATTCTTCTCGTATCTTTCAGAAATGCTTTTAAGCATCTTACGAGAATTATGTAAGAAGCCTCTAAGTATAGAAGGGTCAATTTTAAGTATACTAAGAACTCTTTCTGTTTCTTGCTGTTTCTTTTTCTCCGCCTCGTCGAGATGTTGTTGCAACAAGATTGATTCTGTTTCATCAGAGACAGAAACCATGATATTCTGAATCTTTTCTTTTCTGAAAATACGTGTAAATTCTACCCGAATGTACTTAGTAGCAACGATTCCATTTTGTTCAGTATGAATTTTAACCTGATCAATTGGATTGAGCTGATTAACAACCTCTTCATCCATATCTTCATTAAACAAGTGTCTCATGAACATTTCTAATGCTTCTAACTCTCTTGGAAGAATTAGTGGTCTCATGAAATTGGCAAAGTTTTCTCCAGCAATCCTATCATTACTGAATATCTCTTTCATTGCCTTGGAATGAAATTTTGATATTTTAAATTCTTTATCGAGTAAGAAAATTCCTTGTTGGATATTTTCGAAGACCACAAGCGATACACCATAGATATTCTTGTACAGAAATTTCGCTTTATCACGCTGTTTTCTTAATTCAAATTGTGATTTACGTATTTCCAATACCATTTTGTTAAATGTATTGGCATACTGACCCAACTCATCTTTAGTTGGAATAACTACTTTCTTCGTGAGGTCTCCTGCAGAAATTCTTTTTGTGTAAGCTTCCAAAGTACTTACATTCTTCAAGAGATTGGTAACAATAGTAGTCATCAACCAGAAGGCTATTATTCCAATAGTGACATCTAAGATTAGGAATGTCCAGAAGTTTCTTACAGAATTTTGCGCTATATCTTGTGTTCTTGCCTGAATATTATCAGACATATAATCTTCGACATCTTTGAGGCGATCAATTTTTGTGGTGCTCGATTCGTACCAATGATCAGGATTCTCTGATAACGTATCATTAGCAAACAATACTTCTCGCATTCTATTCACTTCATCGATTTCTTCACCGCTTACAATCTGTCCGTAATAAGAAATTGATTCTTGATTGGCAATAATATTGAAAGCATCAAGATATGAATTTTGACTAGCAACAAGTGTGGTAAACTGGTTGTATAAATCGAATCCAATATGGTTGAATGAAAAGGCTTGAGTAC
>CAZWLS010000123.1:0-10713 GCA_964634415.1 uncultured Roseivirgaceae bacterium
GGTAAAAATTGAACATCATATTGGGAAACAACCAAAAGTAGTAGGCTGCCACTCTCTTACCGTAATGGATATGTCCATCAGGTAAGTCAAATATTTCTTCAGCTCCATCGGAATAGCCAACTTGAACATTAAAATGCTCGTGCATGATGGTCTCATAACTTCCATAATCAAGTGCATCGTTGAGATCTTTATGAACGAACGGAATATGAAAACCTTCCAGATAGTTATCACAATAAAGTGCCCAATGGGCATTTACCAAATAGTCCTTGGACTGTACTTCACTAAAAACGAATTCTTCAAGAGGCAAAAAACCAACATACTCATCCATCTCTTTGATCACATTGACCAAGTCAATCGACCCACCAAGCTTTGCAAAAACTAATGGTCCCCATTGTGAAGTCTCAAATCGATACAGATCCTCGCAAGATCTTGGAAAGTTTTTTGCATCTTTGAACTCGGGCATAGATTGAAACTTTCCATCTAAACCAAATTTCCTCCCGTGATACATACATATCAGGTTCCGCAGGCTGCCTGGATTGTTCACAACTAGATTGCCACGATGTGTACAAACATTGCTTAGACAATTCAAAGCTCCTTCTTCATCTTTAGTAAGCAGCATTGGCTCTGTCAGGAATCCATCCAAAAGAACGAAAGGATGGGTCTGCTTAGGTAGCTTCACATAATCTCCATTTCCAACCCATTGCCATGTATTATAAAATACTTTCTCTTTTATCAAATCAAACACTTCTTGATCTTGATAAAATGAAGCTGGCAAAGTTTCAGCTAAGGCAATGTCCGGATTTATTGAATACCTATTCATTTATTTAGGGTATATTTCAAAAATACGGTTTTTTGAATGACTCCAACTTTTCCATATGAGTAGAAAAAAACTAGGCTTTTGGACTAGTTCGTCGCTGGTAGTAGGAAATATGATTGGATCAGGAATCTTTCTATTACCTGCTGCGCTCGCCTCTTTCGGAAGCATTAGCTTATTAGGGTGGATTATATCTGCCTTTGGAGCTGCTGCTTTAGCCTTTGTTTTTATTGAGTTTAGCAAGATCCTGCCAGGAGTATCTGGCGGCCCTTACATTTTCGCAAAAACAGGACTTGGTGAGCTTTCAGGGTTTTTAGTGGCTTGGGGTTATTGGATTTCTGTGTGGTGTGTCAACGCCGCTATTGCAATAGCATTGGTAAGCTATTTAGGAGTTTTTTTTCCTGCTCTTCAGACAAACAACATGCTGGCAGTATGTGTCGGCCTTTTAATTGTATGGGGCACGGTATGGGTAAATACTCGAGGAGTCAGAGAAGCAGCGGTACTTTCTCTAATAACGAGTATTATGAAGGTCACTCCGCTCCTAGTAATCGGAATACTGGGATTATTTTATCTGAAGGCTGAAAATTTTACATCCTTCAATATAAGCGGTCAAACCAATCTAAAAGCAATTACTCAAACAGCAACACTTACCTTTTTTGCATACATGGGCATTGAGTGTGCAACCATCCCATCTGGAGATGTTGAAGATCCTAAACGCACGATCCCCAGATCTACATATTTCGGATTGATACTAGTTACTTTGGTCTATATTTTAGGAACTACCTCTTTGATGGGGATCATTTCACCAGAAGAACTTCAATATTCGCAAGCGCCATTTGCAGATGCTGCTTCTAAGATTTGGGGACCTTGGGCAGCCAACTTAGTCGCTATTGGGGCCATTATTTCTACTCTCGGAGCTCTGAATGGATGGATTCTTATTCAAGGACAAATTCCCGCAGCAATCTCACGTGACAAGCTCTTCCCTGCCCTCTTTGCTAAAGAAAACAAAAGAGGTGTACCGGCATTAGGTATCGTTTTATCAAGTATACTGATCTCAATATTGATGATCATGAACTATTCGAAAGGCCTAGTCTCAGCCTTTAAATTCGCAATCCTTCTTTCTTCTATGACTTCCCTCATTGCATACCTCTTTACATCTGTGAGCTACGTATTGATAGCATCAAAAAAAGAGGGAATCGCAAACATCAAGTACAAGATAATCTTCGCTTCTATTTCCTTCATTTTCTCCATATGGGCAATAGCAGGCTCCGGGATGGAAATCGTTTATTGGGGATTTTTACTCCTAATGGGTGGACTTCCAGTATTTGTGTGGATGAAAATCAAGAAATGAGAAAATAATCAAGGTTCTAATGTGCGCACACTCCGAATATTCTATCTTTGCGCGCTTATTTGAGGAGACCTATGAACAGATTATTTCGAAATTTTACATTTAACCCAAAAAATGATATTCTTTCCGGCCTTACAGTTGCACTCGCGCTTGTTCCCGAAGCGGTAGCGTTTGCATTTGTAGCAGGTATAGATCCGATGGTAGGATTGTATGGTGCTTTCATGATGGGTATTGTCACTTCCATGTTTGGAGGACGCCCTGGAATGATATCCGGAGCAACTGGTGCTATGGCTGTGGTAATGGTCCATATGATTCAGAAGGGTAATGAAGTAGGAAATTCGTTAAGTACTCCAATCGATAACCTAGGCTTGCAATGGCTATTTATTACACTCTTGCTCGTAGGAGGCATCCAAATCTTGGCTGGTGTATTCCGCTTAGGAAAATTTGTTCGACTTATACCTCATCCAGTAATGATGGGATTTGTTAATGGTTTAGCCATTGTCATCTTCCTATCGCAACTAGGACTCTTCAAGCAAAGAATAAACGGTCAATACCAATGGATGCAAGGGCAGGAATTATACATCATGCTGGGATTAGTAGGACTCACAATGGCAATTATGTACTTTCTCCCTAAGCTGACAAAAAAACTGCCAGCAGCTTTAGTAGGAATCATAGTAGTAGCATCCATTACTATTTTGGGAGATTTGGATGTCAGTACGGTAGGCTCTTTTATCCGTGAAGGTGGTGGTAACGGCCTTGAAGGAAGCCTTCCTTCATTTCAAATCCAAATATTCAGCCTAATAGATACCCTCAGCGGACATTGGGGATTAATTATTTCTACCGCTGTTCTACTTGCTGCAGTAGGCTTGATTGAGTCTCTTATGACACTCAATCTTATTGATGATATGACTGAAACCCGAGGAAGTGGAAATAGAGAATGCGTAGCTCAAGGTGGCGCCAATATACTAAATGGACTATTTGGAGGAATGGGAGGATGCGCGATGATTGGACAGTCAATTATTAATGTAAGCTCAGGTGGTAGAGGTAGACTGTCAGGTATTACTGCTGCAGTAGCACTTCTTTGCTTCATCTTATTCGCTGCACCTCTAATTGAACAAATTCCAATTGCCGCTTTAGTTGGTGTAATGTTTATGGTTGTTATTGGAACATTTGCATGGAGTAGTTTCCGAATTATCAATAAAATTCCTTTAGCTGATGCAATCGTATTAATCACGGTTTCAGCGGTAACCGTTTGGCAAGATCTAGCAATCGCTGTAATTGTAGGTGTAATAATGTCTGCGCTAGTATTTGCATGGCAAAATGCAACTAAAATTCGAGCTCGTAAGTCGATTAAAGCAGATGGAACTAAAGTTTACGAAATCTGGGGGCCACTATTCTTTGGATCGGTACAATCATTTAATTCCAAATTCGATCCAGCAAACGATCCGGAAAAGGTAGAGCTAGATTTCCTGGAATCACGAGTTAGTGATCACTCTGGAATTGAAGCTATATATGCGCTAGAGAAGAAATATAAAGATTACGGAAAGCAAGTCAAGCTGGTACATTTAAGTCCAGAATGTAAAATGCTACTACATAAAGCAAGTCCAAATTTTGAACACATGATCATTTCATCAATTGATGATCCTCGTTATCATGTAGTGACTGACCTCATGGACAAAGAGGTGTAGGTTTGATAGAATGTAACCATGAGATAGCCTCGTTCGTCCTAAGAATCGAACCTAACTCATATTTAGATGAAGGCGATTCTATGCACCAAGTATGGACCAGTTGACAACCTTAAAGTAAGTGATGTACCCAAACCCGTCCCCAAGGAGAATGAGGTTTTGATCAAAGTACTTTATAGCGCTGTGAATGACTATGACTGGAGCTTGGTTAGAGGCAAGCCAAACATATATCGTTTGTTTTTCGGGCTTACAAAACCCAAAAGGACTATTCCTGGGATGGAACTATCCGGAATGGTGGAAGCCGTTGGCGAAAAAGTCACAAAGTTTAAAGCAGGTGATGCTGTTTATGGAGACGTATCAGATCATGGCTTTGGCAGTTTTGCAGAATTCATAAGTATCAACGAGCAAGCCGTTACTAAAAAACCTGACTTTATGACTTTTGAGGATGCCGCAGCCATGTCGCATGCAGCAAATCTTGCCTGGCAAGGACTTGTTGAAGTCGGTAAGATCAAGAAAGAAATGAATGTACTTATAAATGGTGCCGGTGGCGGAGTAGGTACATTTGGATTACAAATCGCCAAAATGCATGATGCTGAGGTGACTGGAGTAGATACTGGAGAGAAGCTTCTTAAAATGAAAAAAATAGGCTTCGATTCAATCATCGATTATAAAGATCAAGATTTCACAAAATCTGAAAAATTCTATGACTTAATACTTGACGCCAAGTCAAACAGATCACCAAAATCTTATATGAAGGTTTTGACTAAGAATGGTAAATATGTTTCAATTGGTGGTAGAATTAAAAACCTACTCCAATTACTCTTTGCAAGTAAAGTAAGAAAGAGACCTGTATATATTTTGGGGCTAAAGGCAAATAAGAATCTGGAACAACTCCATCAACTTTATAATGATGGCATAATCAAACCAGTGATTGATGGACCTTACCCGCTAGAAAAATCTCCCTGGGCTATTCAACACTTTGGGGAAGGGAAACACACAGGAAAAATTCTCATCTCACTACAGGATTAATCTAAAGCCTCATACACTTTTCTTACCATCTCTCCTATCTGAGAGGGCTCCAACCAACGTGTGACTATCACCAAGTCACTTTTTTGATCGATCACAATGAAATTACCTCCAAATCCGGCTGCATAGTAAATGTGATCTGGTAGTCCTTCCCAAGAGCGAGGTCCTTTGTTTAACCACCACATATATCCGTAACTTTCATATGCATTTGCCGGAGTTTGTATCATCTCTGTCCACTTTTCAGAAATAAGCTGTTGATCATTCCACTTTCCCTTTCTGGCAAATAACAATCCAAATCGAGCATGATCTTCAGTATTGATAAAAACTCCACCTCCATGATGTCCACCTCCACTGACTACCTGCATCCGTTGACCATCAAGTGTAATCCATGAATTATCATATCCATACCACCGCCAGGTAGTAGATGCATCAATGGGATCCATAATACGTTCTTTCAAGACTTGCGGCAAAGGCTTCCTCCAAACATTTAATAACGAATAGGAAAGCACATTCACTCGAACATCATTGTATTTATAACTACTGCCAGGCTCGTTCAACTTCCGATACCTCCAATCATCCAACTTACCTTCTCTATCAGGCCTATCAGCCCAATCGTATAAGCCAAATAATGCACCAGACCAATCCGATGTTTGTTGAAGGAGATGCTCCCACGTAATCTTTGAATTGTGATCCCCTTCAAAGGTGTCATCCCAAACATAATCCTTGACCTTATCCTGGATAGAAGATATCAAACCATCGTCCAATGCTAAGCCGGCAGTAGTAGAGAGGTAGCTTTTTGTTACACTGAAAGTCATATCGACTCTTTTGGTATCCCCCCAGGAAGCAATAACATATCCATCTTTGATAATCATTCCCGCAGGTCCTCCCCGTTCTCTTGTTGGTCCTTGAAGCGCGTGATAAGGTTCTCTGCTAAAACCTTGTAGAATTGCCAATCGAAGATCTTTTTGACCAGAATATTCATTATTCATCGCAAAATCGACGGCCCTATCTATTGCCGATTGATTAAGATCAACTTGCGAAGCTTTCTTACTTTTCCACTGGTTTTTAGAAGGATAATATTGTGCACTGAGTGTAATTGCAAAACTCAGTGCAACGAAAAAGATTATTTTTCTTGCCATAGAGGCAAGTTAATAATAGAAAGTTTTAATCTTCAAGCTTAACTGCCGTCCCGCTTGCACTTACCATCATCATTCCTCCATCTTTACCGAGCGTCTCATAATCCAGATCAATAGCTAGAACTGCATTCGCACCCAGAGCCTGAGCTGCTTCTATTAGCTCTTGAACAGCAATATTTTTGGCATCTTTAAGTGATTTCTCATAAGCTCCTGAGCGAC
Source organism: uncultured Roseivirgaceae bacterium (assembly GCA_964634415.1). Classification (GTDB taxonomy): domain Bacteria; phylum Bacteroidota; class Bacteroidia; order Cytophagales; family Cyclobacteriaceae; genus Ekhidna. The sequence continues at coordinate 6,229 of CAZWLS010000123.1, forward strand.
CACCAACGATATCAGTAATTGAAGCGAAAATGTCTTTAAAAATATTTGCCCCGATGATTGCTTCTCCGGTAACCATTCCATAGTACGTAGAGACCTTCTTCCCCTCCACATTGTTAGTTGTTGTAAGTAACATATTATCTAATTATGTCTGTAGATAACGCTTTTTTCTTGTAGCGTCGATTCAATAACGGGTAGAGGAGCACAGAGGTTAGGATTAAAAGTGTTCCTAGGTAAAAACCCGGGCTCATTTCCTCGCTGGCACCGAAAATAATCAATGCTAATATAATACCATACACAGGCTCTAGATTTACGACTAGATTAATCGAAAATGCCGATAATCGTTTCATTAGTTCAACAGATATAGAGTACGCATATACGGTGCAAACTATGGCAAGAACTGAGAGATAAATCCAATCTTCGATCGTTGGATTCAAAACCAAATGATCAACAAAGAAACCAGTATAAATTGGAAAGAATAGTGCAGTAGCAACACATGCACCAATCATTTCATAGAATGTAATTACATATGGATCATAAGTCTTAGTTAACCTTCCATTTATTACTGTGAAAACCGATGCAATAAATGCGGAAAGGACAGCTGTAAGAAGTCCAGATAAATAATCAAACTCGACATTGAAGATAACTCCTATCCCAACAAAGGCAATGATGCTTAGCATTACCTCAAATCCCCTTATCTTTCTTTTTTGCGAAAGTGGCTCAATCAAACTTGTCCATAATGAGCACGTAGCCATTCCTGCCAAACAGACAGAGGCATTTGAAATTCTAGCAGAAAGGAAGAAAAGAATCCAATGAGCTGCAATTAAGACGCCTGTACCAATGATTATTAAAAGATGTTTTTGGGAATTAATGGAAAGAGATTTTTTACTCAATCTCAATACTATCCAGAGTCCAATTGAAGCTATTAGCGTGCGAAAGAAAACTACCTCAACAGATGGGATCTTAATAAGTAAACCCAAAATAGCTGTAAATCCCCAGATCAATACAATGAAATGAAGGGTTAGAAAATCCTTCTTTTCTTGAATCATCGTGGTACAGTTTTATACAATAAAATCGCTACTATAGAAAAGATGATGTTAGGCATCCAAATTGCCAAAATTGTATTCATTGATCCGGCTTCCGCTATAGCTGTTGCTAAAATGAAAGCGATTATAAATGCAAAAGCAATTACAAAGCCCAATGCTATCTGAAATCCAGTTCCTTGACGGGTTTTTCTTGCCGATACAATAACGCCAATAGCCATCAAAATAATAACTGTGAAAGGGGACATATATCGTACATATTTTTCAATTTGAAAGATATGTACATCATCTGCACCACGTGATTGTTGCAATAGAATATGACGATTTAACTCGCCCATCGTCATTGTTTCCCAGATTCGATCCTTGTTGCCGAAATCCTCTGGTGAAAGATTCAATAGCGTATCTATTTCCTTGCCTTCAGTTATGATTTCCTTTCCTTCAATTACTTGACGTCTTTGCCAACGCTTAAGTGTCCATCTCCCTGTTGTATCCCAGCTAATTTGACGGGCCGTGATTTTATCTACCAACTTTGTACCTTTAATCGTCTCCAATGTCACGGAAGAACCCAGATCCCTGCGGACATCATATCGGTACATATAGATATAGTCTTCTAGGCTATCCCTTTCAGCGATTTTTATATGTATGTGCTTATCTGTATTGTAAAATGGATCTTTTAAATACTTGAGCTCAAACTCCAACCTGAATTTATTTGCATCAGGGATCACATAGCTATTTAGGTAAAAGCTAGCCGCTCCAATCAACACTGCAGCAATCAAATATGGGTATAGCATTCTTTTAAAACTGATCCCACTAGCCAGAATCGCCACAATCTCCGTCTTTGAAGCCATTTTCGCTGTCACAAAAACCGTGGCTATAAATACAGTTATAGGTGTAAGCAGGCTAGCTATGTATGGTATGAATGATAGATAATATTGCCATATCAGGTCTGCCCCTAACTCATTCTTAATGAAATCATCATTTTTTTCCGTGTAATCGATTACACAAATGATTAGCTCTAGTAACCCAACCACAAAAACGAATGTGATTAGAATTTTTTTTAATATGTACCAATCGAGCTTTTTCATTATAAATCAGAGGCGCTGGCTTACTTTTTTCACCATTGAATCCTTCCAAGTTGCGAAGTTATCATTAATGATTTGCTTTCGTGCCTCTCCTACCAGCCATAAGTAAAAAGTAAGATTGTGGATGCTTGCAATTTGTGCGCCAAGAATCTCATTATTTGTAATTAAATGTCTTAAGTATCCCTTTGTATAAAAGGTACTTGCATATCCTCCTAACTCCTCATCAATTGGACTAAAGTCATCTTTCCATTTTTCATTACGAATATTGATGATTCCCTGAGTGGTGAATAACATTCCATTTCGAGCGTTTCGTGTAGGCATTACGCAATCGAACATATCCACTCCAAGAGCAATACACTCCAAAATATTGGCAGGCGTTCCAACCCCCATTAAATAACGAGGCTTATCATGAGGTAAAATTTTGCATACATGATCAGTCATTTCATACATATCTTCAGCAGGCTCTCCCACAGACAACCCACCAATCGCATTCCCTTCGCGGTCTTTGCTTGCAATATATTCTGCTGACTGAGTCCTCAAATCCTTGTAAACACTTCCTTGAACTATTGGAAACAAAGTCTGACTATATCCATACTTACCTTGGGTTTCATCAAAACGATTGATGCAGCGATCTAGCCATCGATGTGTCATGTGCATTGATTTCTCTGCATAGTCATATTCGCATGGATAAGGTGTGCATTCATCAAATGCCATTATTATATCGGCTCCGATTGTACGCTGAATATCCATAATAGATTCTGGAGTGAAAAAATGTCTGCTCCCATCTTTATGTGACTGAAAATGAACTCCTTCTTCAACTATTTTTCTATTGTCTGCTAAAGAGTATACTTGATATCCGCCACTATCCGTAAGAATAGGCTTATCCCATCCATTGAATTTATGCAAGCCTCCGGCAGACTCAACCACATCCAATCCAGGTCGCATATAAAGATGGTAGGTATTACCTAAAATAATTTGAGCTTTAATATCTTCTTTCAGCTCCCTTTGATGCACTGCCTTCACTGTTCCTGCTGTTCCTACAGGCATGAATATCGGTGTTTGGATTTCACCATGATCAGTCTTGACCACTCCTGCTCTTGCTGAAGATTTAGTATCCTTCTTTAGTAATTCGAATTCCATTGGCCCGCAAAAATAATCTTAAATACACTGCTTAAGATGTATTTCAAATTCGTATTCGTTTTCAAGAAAGGTTTATTTACTTCACAAGATGATTATTACTCTTTGGTGCCTCTTTGCATTCTTTCATTTGGGAGTGACGATCTCATTGGCCGCTGCCTTTAGAAGATATCGTCAGAGGAATAATCATAAAAAACCATCCATGTCCGTAATTGTGGCTGCTCGCAATGAGGAAAAAAATCTGAAAATTTTGATACCATTGATTCAGAATCAAGCCTATGAAAATTTTGAGATCGTCTTGGCACTGGACCGAACGAGTGATTCGAGCGCAACATACATTCAAAATCTTGATGATGATAAAATCAAGGTTATCAATATAAAAGATGTCAAAGAAGGTTGGAATCCAAAAAAGTATGCGCTCAAATCGGCAATTGAAAACGCCACAGGAGAATGGCTGATATTCACGGATGCTGATTGTCAGCCATCATCAAATACTTGGCTGCGATCAATTACCAATCAAATATCGAATCAAACAGATATCATAATAGGAATCTCTCCATATAAATCGTACTCCTCCTTGCTTTCGAAGTTCATCCAATTTGAAGCATTTATGACTGCATTTACATATGCTGGAAGAACCTTATCAGGAAAGCCGTATATGGCAGTAGGACGAAACATGGCCATTAGAAAATCATTTTTCATTGAATCCAATGGCTACGATGACATTCATTCCATTCAAGGTGGAGATGATGATCTATTTATTCAAAAAAATGCGTCAAAGGAAAATACAAGAATTCTGTTGGGGGCAGAAAGTGTGGTTTTTACGGAACCAGAAAGATCCTGGAAAGACTATTGGAATCAAAAAGTGAGGCACCTATCCGTAAGTAGCTACTATAAAAAAGCAGACCAATTTTTGCTTGGATTAAACCACTTTTCGCATCTAATTTTCATTGTTATGCTATTTTACTGCACCACTCACTCATTTTTCTTGCCAATGCTCCTTTTTTACCTATTTATTAAATTAGTGAGTTATAGATTTGCCTCGAGTAAAATGGAAATCAATATTAACTATATATTGCTTCCACTCGTTGACATCATATATGCAGTATCAATACCAGTTATTGGTCTGTGGTCAAAACTCGAAAAGGACATTAAATGGAAGAACTAAATCGTCAGTTTTCTGATAAAGCTCTCAGGGACTTTAAGCTAATAGACCTTGCCACAGC
>CAZWLS010000124.1:0-3504 GCA_964634415.1 uncultured Roseivirgaceae bacterium
TTTTAAGATCATTCCCTAATGCAACCAAATACAATTTAGGGTTAGACCAATGAATTGTAATTCTCTTAACTCCAGTTATAGCTTTGTATATTCCATAGCCAAGTAAACTGAATAGCCCTATGGCTAATCCAGGATTCATATTATTGTTATTCATAATAATTTAATTGAAGGTTAAGGGGTAGATTGCTCTACCCCACTAAAACTCTAAGCAGCTTTGTACTTACAAGACCAAATAGGATAATTATCTGCCTTATGGCGATTATTTTCCCATTGTAAAGCTTGAAGGTTATATAAATCATCTGAACCTCCTTTTGATACAGGTCTATCATGATCTATCTCCCAGCCATATGAGGAGCTTGTATTACCATATGCAGATCTCATAATAAGAGCACCACATTTATCTCTTCTCCATTGACTGCTATCATAACCAAAAGCAATTGGAGCTTTATTCCATACTGCTTGAATAGTTGAAGAACTAAATCTTCCACCACTTCTTGTTGTGTTTCTAAATCTCATGTTTTTTTATTTAGAATTAAACATCTATTAAAGTGGCCATGACATAATGTGCAATATGATATCATTCATATCATTGATAGCATATATATTTACACAAACAAAAACAGGAATATCCCTAGAAAGGTGATGAGCCTCTCAACCAACGCAAAAAGGTATTCCAGAAACCCCTCACGCCATGACCAAATTTTGTGAAGGGGTTTTTTTATTATCTATTATTTCATCATCAGCATTCTGCTTTTTGTATATTTACCCAAATTTAATTACAAAATTCCCATACTTATTACGGGTAACCTTAATTGTGGATAACTTGTGGATATATTGAAAGATATCCCCATTAAATACAAATTATTTTGTATTATTTACTCTATCTATACCTCTAATATTATTAGTTTAATCAACTATTCTATTTCCTTCTATATATTTATTAGCTACTCTATATCAGGAATTTAAGAAATTTAGTCAATTGGCCATACTAAAAAAAATATCATTTTTAGTTGACTTTTTGAAAACAACTATAACATTCATAGAAAGCGGTATTGAAGAGAGAAATATTAGATGAATACAATTTATCTTAACATTAAAAAGTAAATTCAATGCAGAATATTATTCTACTACATATCTAATAAACTTAATTAACCCATTGGATGATAACTACCTAATTCACCTTCTAGCTCTAATAGCTCTGAATCAATATAAGCTTCTGTAGAACTAACATATTTGTGGCCACACCAATATTGAACTTGCCTTAGGTTGTGTTTTTTTAACCAATGATGTATGACACTAGCTCTTACCTGTCTGCTTGAGATAATAGAACCATTCAACTTCTTAAGGTTCACCAAGAGTTGATGTTGGATCATTTTGATAGTACTACTCTTAGAAAGAAATAGCTTCTCTATATTCAACTCATTGCTCTCAAACTCCTGCCTAGCATTATATAAGTAGTCAAATAGTGGGAGTATTTGTTCTTGCTTTAATTCAAGTCTCCTCCCATTTGAAAGCTTTGTAGGAGGAACATTTATTTCCCCTTTAGAAGTATTCAAATCACTTAGCTTTAGAACATTTAAATCTCTTGTGTTAAGTCCTTGATAGACCATCAGTCCAAACATTACCTTATATCTTTTCTGAGATATTGTGGTAATTGGAAATACCTCATATAGCTCTTCTAATTCTTTAAAGGGAATAACCCTTGAAGTCATTAATCTTCTATGCTTATTCCTTACTCGTAAATGCTCTATTGAATAGGTTGACAGATCAAGAGACTTAAAGTAATGCTGAATTGCTACTAAATAACCATTGATTGTGTACCTGGAATTTCCTCGCTCTCTTAGGTAATTCAAATAAGTTATCAGGTCATTGTAATCAACAGTTTCCAGATCAACTTTATTTTTCTCTGACCATCTAATAAATAGCTTGACAGCTTTAATATATGACCTGATTGAAGTCTCTAGATATCCCTTTTGCTTCATGAAGTCATGAAACTCAATCATAGATAAGGTGTGTATATATCTGGGTTGATTCTAAAGATTCATGTCCTAAGAACTTACTTATCTTATGCAACTGCATCCCATTTTGAAGTAAATGAGTAGCGATACTGTGTCTTAAAGTATGTAATCCGATATTCTTATTTACTGAAGCTTCTCTGGCCAATTTCTTAACCCTTAAATGCATCATTTGACCAGATAACCTTCTACCCCTAGAGCTTATAAACAATGCATTAGGATTGCTCTCCTTGAGTAAAAATGGCCTTGAGTCATATAGATACTCTTTAATGTCTTTTAAAGCACCATCAGCAATAGGAACCATCCTTTCCTTAAACCCTTTACCCTCTCTAACATACAATAGACTATCATCTAGATTTATATCCTTAACATTTAGTGCAACACCTTCACTTCTCCTTAAAGCACATGAATAATAAATGGCAAGAATTGCTTTGTCTCTTAACCCCAGCTCAGTTTCAATTTGTATTGCATCATATAGTCTAATTATCTCATCTTGAGTTAGGAATACAATACCTGTGTATGATTCAATTCTTGATATTTCAACATGAAGACTGAGCTTAATTTGACTTGTCATGTTCAAATACTTTAAATAGCCTTTTATTGCTTGCTCACACTTCTTAAGATGCCTAACAGAAAGTCTTTCACCATTCAAATAGTTAGGTCTTAACTCTAGGTACTTCCAGAATTGTTTTAAGTGGTCCGCCTTAATTCCAACTATCTCTCTCACTCCATTTAACTCTAACCAATGAAGCAATTCTCTAACAGCATTAGGTAGCACGTAGACTGTGGTTTGGGAATAACCTAATACTACCAACCAGTTCTTGAAGTCTCTAAGTGACTTTTCAAATTCCTCAGACTCCAGTACTAAGTGCTTCATTAAAAAGGAACGTTTTTAGTGGGGCTATTTTACAAGGGAGGTTAGCAACCAATACTGGCTCTATACTGGCTTTATTGATTAGCATAATTATTAAGGGGGAGGGTTTTATATCTTCTCACTCTCTTTTTCTTATCCTTACTCCCTTTAGGTCTACCTACTTTCTTTCCTTGACTCTTAGCTCTCTCCAAACCTTCAATGGTTCTTTGTCGGATAAGGTCTCTTTCAAATTCTGCAAAGGCACTTAAAATATTAAAGTGAAGTCTTCCAGTAGCTGTGCTAAAATCTAGGTTCTCCAGAATACTATGGAACTCTACTCCTTTATCAATTAACTCTTGCACCTCCAGAAGTAACTCTCTAGATGATCTTGCATACCTATCCAGTTTAGTTACTACAATACCTTGAAACTCCTCTGCCCTAAGTCTTTGAAGGAGCTGGGCTTTCACAGGTCTTGACTTGCGAGTGCTTTCCTGTTCCTCAAATAGTTCATAGTCCCATCCTTTTGATTCTGCATACTCTCTCAATCTGATAGTTTGATTTAGTGTAGTCTGTTCTCCAGTTGATACCCTAGAGTATAAAGCAATCAGGTAAAACACTTTCAGATTTTTGTCTACT
>CAZWLS010000124.1:3514-10700 GCA_964634415.1 uncultured Roseivirgaceae bacterium
ATACCCTAGAGTATAAAGCATAAGGTTTTTTCATAATAAATATAGAAATGAATTTATAAATATTAAACTTAATATATTAAGTTATATAAATATAAAATCACTCAAGAAATATTATTTCTATAAATTCGATACATGCCAGAAAAAAGAGAGAAGAAGACCACTGAAGTATCTGAGCTTGACCAAAAGACATTAGAAGCTATTGGAGAGAAGGTTAAGGAACTGCGCAAGACTAAAGAATCCAATCATGAAGTCTTTGCCTATAAGAATGACATCAATAGGGTTTCTCTCTACAGAATTGAAAATGGTAAGGGGAACTTCACAATGAATACTTTATTGAAGGTTCTCAGAGGTTTAGAAGTTACACCAGAAGATTTTTTCAAAGGAATTAAGTAATTCTTGAACTTTTCTTATTTGATATAGGTTACTTTAAATGTCGTCTCAGTATATAGATACTCATGAGTTTTGTGAGGAATCCTCTTCCTCCATTTATTTCTAACAAATAATAACAAAATCTTATTGGTTCAGGTCATTCCTTGAAAAAGGAGGATACGGTATGTCTTGAAGTAATCTGTAAACCCGTATATCAGAGTTTTAATGTCTGAAATCGCTATAAGTATTTCATTTAATTCATAAACAATATATGTATGAATTTTATTGAAGCAGAAGTCTATAATAGGCTTCCTGGTCTGTTAAAAAATCTTACAGATCAATTCGAAGGCAGAGAAAGAGACATTGTTCTTATTTCTTGTTTAGGAGTTTTAAGTGGGTGTATTCCCAATGTATTTGGTAAGTATGATTCTAATACATACTTCCCTAACCTGTTTACAATGATAATAGGACCACCAGCTTCTGGGAAAGGAAGAATGACACTTTCTCAACACTTGGTTAATAGAGTTCACAATAGCATTTTAAGCACAAGTAAAATAGAGATTGATGAATGCAAGCAGCTAAATAGAAGTAAGGATTACAATCGTCCAAAGCTTGATGTCAAGCTTGCTCCTGGAAATGTGAGTAGTGCAAGGTTATACTCTCATCTTAATATTTCCGATCATGGTGTTATCATTCTAGAAACAGAAGCAGACACATTATCGAAAATGTTCAAACAAGAGTGGGGAGATTTTTCTGATGTTCTAAGAAAGTCATTTCAACATGAAAGAATCTCACTAAGTAGAGATGGTGAAGACAAGTACTTAGAAGTGAATTGCCCTAAGCTTTCATTAGTGCTCTCTGGGACTAAGGATCAGATAAAGCCTCTAGTTGAATCAAAAGATAATGGGTTATTCAGCAGGTTCCTATTTTTCTATTACGATGGTGGTATAGAATGGAAAGATGTATCTCCAAAAGAGAATCCTTTAAACCTTGATGATTTATTTATTGAGGCTGGAGAATTAATCTATGAGATGTACTTTAAACTGTTGGAGTCAAATCCAATACAGTTCTATTTATCTCAAAGTCAATGGGATCAAATAAATCATGAGTTGGAAAAAGCGAACAACTACTTGATCCAAAATGGTTTATTCGACTTTAGTTCTAATATCAAAAGATTTGGTGTGATTCTATTTAGAATAGCTATGATCTTGACTGTAATCGGAAACTATGGTTGTATCCATTCAAAAAGTAATATCCAATGCTCAGATAATGACTTTGGAGTATCACTTTCAATGGTAAAAAGCCTGATTGATCATGCATTGAAAGTTTACAATTTGTTTGAAAGAGGTTCTCTAAATATGACAATGCTTGATCATAAATTTCTTTCTACGCTCCCAATTGAATTTCAAAGAGCAGAAGCAATTAAGTTAGGGAAAGAATTAGGAATTAGTGAAAGAGCAATTGGAAACAAACTGAAAAACTGGTCAGTTAATTCTACACTTCTTAAGAAAGTAGAGTATGGTAAGTACCAGAAAGTAACATAGGACAATCTGAACTATGCAAGTTTGAAGACTTTGCACGTTTTGCATTTAGAAAGGCTACCTATTTTGGTAGCCTTTTCTAGTTCATCAAAAAAATTTTAAAAAATTGACATAAGAATTAATTCAAACGCAAACTACCCCACTTAGTACCCCCCCCCTTAATAAACAAAAAGGAGACTCCCCCCTGCCAATTACTTAATTCTAAAATTACACCTTCTACTATATGAATTTTACTTGCAAAGAGTGCAAACTGTGCAAACCAACAAAGTCAATCAAAACTCACTTTCTTCAACACCCCTATTAATGTTTGGAGTACTTCTTACTCTCAGTTCTAAAACTTGATTTCAAAACTTAAAGCTTAATAAAATGGTAAGAATTATTGACTACAAACAAAGACAATCAGAGGAAGGTGATATGTTTTTCTCTTTGGAGGTACAAGGAGATGTTGAATTGGTAGAAAGTAAAATTGGCAACCTTTATTTCACAATGAGAAAGACCTCTATTATGTCAACCTTTGATGAGGACACCTGTAAATCACTAATAGGAAGAGAATTACCTGGTAGTATCATAAAAGAAGACTGTGAACCTTATGAGTATACTATCAAGGAAAGCAATGAGGTGGTTGAATTAAACTACACATACACCTATATACCTGATATGGAGTAATGAAGGTTATAGTTTCCAATTTGAAGGTACTCTCAGTATCCCATTAGACTAAGGCTATTCTTTGAATGTGGCCTTGGTCTTTCTCCTAGTAAAACCACCAATTTGAAGGTAATAAGAATACAGTCAGATTATTATTAATAGCTATTTCTTGAACTCAAAATCAAGAAGTTCTGGAAGAGTCACCTCTAACTTTTCAGATATTTTCTTAAGAGTGTAAATGGTTGGATTAACACCACCAAGTTCTATTCTGCTGATATTAGATTTTTCCATACCACAATACACAGCAAGCTCGACTTGAGTAATACTCCTGGCTTTTCTGAGATCACGGATATGTTTTCCTACTGCCTTTTGAAACAGCTCTTTCTCTTTCATTTCTAAAGTGACTTGAAACAAAAGTGAGTTTTAAGAGCATGTCTAAAGTCACCATATATGGCTACTTTTGAAAAAACTAAATTCAATTATCATGAGAATATTTATATGGATAACGCTACTTATACCCTTCTCTCTATGTGGTCAAGTACTTTCAACAATTACTACTCACAAGGCTATAAATGCTAAGCAGTTTGTAAAAGAGTCACTCTACTTTGCTTATATGTTTGAGGAAGAGATTTTCTACATCAAGGACAATGATTCAGGCTCATTATCGAGTTACAAGAATGTTGAGTTTTATGATGAAGACTTTGATGATGGCGGTTACTACACTTTAACCTTCAGCTCTAATCTAGCTTCTCACATTCTTAAGGGAAATGAAAAAGGTGGTATTGGTGTATTTGCAGTATTCTTTGATAAAAAGGGAGGTACTATTCTAGGAGTGAGAGTACATAAATTGAACCAGCAAGTTCAGATATATCTTACTGATGAAGGTATTAAGAAGTTTACTTCTGGCTGATTGTATTGTCCATTTCATTGTGTATGCTGACAGTATTATCAACATACTTTCTGGTACTGCCAGAACAACCATTATATAGTGACTGTACAGTTGTGTCTTCTAGACTATGCACTCTTATATTGAAATGATTTATCAAACCAGCTTTTAGAGGTGTAGGTAACTTATGAATCCAATTTTTAAGTATCCCTAAACTTAAGTGACCTTCCTCAATTAAATCGAAAATTCTAGCCTCAATTACGTTATCCAAAACAATTCCATAGTAATGAACCTGATCTTGCAATTCATAGGCATCAATTAAAGGCTGTCCATGATATATAGATTGACTTTGATTAACTGTAATTCTACCATATGAGAGTGCTCCCTTAATTGGGATAGTCTTTTGTAATGCACTGGCTTGAAATTGACATAATATTCCAAGTAATGATCTTAAGACTTCTGGAGAATCATCTGAGGTTACAAATAAAATTGTATCTGAAAAAGTAATTGACTTGATGCCTACAATACCATCTTCATGAACCTCTTCCCCTGTAAAGTATCTCGCAATATCAGATGTTTCTGTTAAAACCTTCTCAACATATCCATGATCCCTTCTAGCAACCAAATCCTTAAACCCCATTATATCAAGAAAGGCAATATATCTTAAGTCATTAGGCTTCCATCTTTTCATTTCAAATAAGGGTTTTATTCAATATAATAAAACATAATTTGATTGCACTGTATTAATCTAAAGACACAAAAAAACCCACCAACAAATGCAGGTGGGTTTATATTATTTGTTAATGATCATCTATTCATTAATGTTCTATAATTCAGTTCAAGTTTTTCAGACTCTTTTGAGAATAATTTATTGTCTCTGAGCCGAGAAAGTTGTTTCTCAGATGAGTTTAAAAAACCATCTACTATTTCTTTCTTTAGATCCTCAGTCTTATAAACCAACTGTTTTAAAACTCTACTTCCATTTCTCATCTCAACTGTAGAGTCATCATTATTAGAAAATATCTTTACGTTAAAAGACCCATCCATAAATAGGAATTCAACATCCTCCGTTCTATCTACAAAATTCACTATAGCATCTCCCCACCAGTTTATAATTGGGAATACTTTGTCATTCCAATTTTCCTCAGGAAAAAAATCATCCTGAAAGCAAAATGAAATTCTCCCAGTAACTGAGTCTCCGTGAGATTCTTGAATAGATGAAATATCAATGTTTATCATTTGAAAACAGGGTATGCAGTTTCAATCATGTTAGTTGATGTGTTTATCCACATTTCTACAGTAACTCCACCATTTTCACCTCTAACCAATACTCTATCGCCCTGAGTTTTAAGTTTCTTGGCTACATTCTTATATGCACTCCGCACATATGCTTCCAATTGTTTTTTAGTCATGTTATGAGGGAAAATTGTTTTTAACTCACTTGTTCTAGATCCACCTGTTAAGTGACCAGATGCAATATGATCAATATCTATCTTGATCTTCTTCCAAGAAGGTAAAATATTCTTAACTACATTGACTGGTGAATTAGCATATGTCGTATTTTCATCATCACCACCAGATCCTGATCCAAAGTTAATTTCAGCTAACTTTTCTATACCAAATTTAGATATTTCATGAGTCCCTTGAGTAACAATTCTATGTCTATTAGCTGCTGATCTTCCATCGAAACTCATATAAGAATTGTATCTTCTCATTCCTTGCATCATAGCACTTCTGTGTCTATGTATGTTTGCTTTCTGCTTGCTAGTCAATGTATGAGTAACAACTACTTCTTGATCATTTACAGCCACCCCATCAACTACATCACCAGGTTGAACATTATCCCAATCAAAATTATCAGCAGATGAGTCCAAAGAATCTAAACCAAATGGATCACTGAATCTAATTGGATTATTTGTAACCCATGCATATGGAGACTCATGAAACTTAATGAATGGATCTTCTTGCCACCATCTACCAATTGAAGGATCATATGCTCTGAATTGTGCCATATTGATACCTAAATCAAATACATTAACCTTCTCAATTTCATTAAAACCATACCTCTGCTCCTTACTCGCCACCCTCACACTTTCATTAAACGTCAGCCCAAAAGGATAGTAATCCTGCGTGCTCACCACGTTCGTCTTCCCGTGATACACCGTAAAGTCATCCCAATGCACCTGCACCCACTCTTGATTTTCGTTGCTTAAGTAGGCCAAGATATAACCCTCTCGATCCGCAATGATGTCATTGATGCTGATCGTTTCATACGTGTTAGCACCTGTTGTCTTAGCCGCTGTGCTTATCTGCTCGAAACCCGCCTGGACGAAATTCATTTCTTCATCAAAGAAGATGTAATTCAGAAATGCTCGTGGAGCTGTATTCGTATCATCTTTTTCAGCCATATCTGTACTGCTCAATGCATCATCAAAGACCGTTGAAGTGGAATACACACCTCCCTCCGTACCTGAACCATAGATGTTATCGAAGGAAGAAAATAAAGCATTGTAAGTAGTAGCAATAAACGTATTTCCTGAAGGTGCACTGTAATAGTTAGCTTCTACGCTTAAGTCAATGGTATCCCCTTTGTTCATGGAGAGAAAGATCATGGCGCCTGTTTGATTACTACCTAACCGATGAACTTTGGAAGCTACACCATACGGCTCTGTCGTATTTCTATTAAGATTAGTGATTACGTTCAAGTCCTGGAATGGACTGTTTGACGTGTCTTCAAAATCCTCAAAGATCGTATAGTTCTCAGGAGTAGTGCTAAAGGTCAATCTTACGTTTCCTAAATGATCTTTGAGGTGGTATTGATAGTCGTAAGATCCCTCACTTTCGTTCGGGATGACACGGCCTTCTTCATGTTGAATTAATGATAAGGACCTACTGCCTCCTGACTCAGTTTCATATATAAATTCACCAACATAGTCAGTTACTTTTACTACCGTCCCGGCTTTGTAAACCGCTTGTTGCAGCTTGATGCCTGCAGCATCATATAAATATGTTATGCTATCGCCAAGCGTTTCAAAAACTACTTTTATCGGAAGGTTTAGGTGGTTGTAATGGATAGCATCGATTTCCTTATTTCGATCCTTCACCATGTTGCCATTGGCATCGTATACGTAATCGTCCCCTGATGTATTTCTATCATAAAAGCCTAGGGTATCTGCAGTATTATCTGTAACTCCTTTTAATTGATTACCTGAACCAACATAATCGTAGTCCAAGTTATCGATTTGTGTTGCTGCATTTCCCCAGCGCCTCAATACGTCAATATTTCCATTTAAGTCATAAGTGTATTGTGTTCTGAAATGAGAAACTGGTCCCCAACCTGTAGTATTTCTGTTTGCATTGGCACCCGTAAGCCTATTAAGTTTATCATAATTAAAGCGATAACCACGTTCCTTCAATTCAGTCTCAACTTCATCCGAATGAACACTCCACTTCATTCCGCCAATATTGCCATTGAAATATGTAGGATTTGAAATATCATTATCGACCTGATCATACATTAGATTTAAACCAAATAAGTCTCCATCGCTCGAAGATGATAGGTCACTGTCATTGATACTGGTAAGCCAGCCTCGAATGTTGTAGGTATAGTCCAAAGACTGGGCAAAGGCACCTCCATCCACCGCGTGCAAATCTTTCTCAACCAATTCACTCAGATCATTGTAGCTATTCGACGCAATCAATATCTCAGATTCATTATTAATCTGATGATAGGTATTTAACAAAC
>CAZWLS010000125.1:0-10648 GCA_964634415.1 uncultured Roseivirgaceae bacterium
CTCTGATAAAAGATCAGTCACTTAAACTTAAAACGCTTCAATACAACTTAAATGAAGCTGCTGAGGATCAAAAAATCATCTTAAAAACGCAGACCAAAGTTTACGTTGTTAAATTGGACGAAATTATCCATTGTGACTCAGACCAGAGCTACTCAATATTCCACGTGTTCAATGGTAAAATTATAGTTTCTAAGACATTGGGCTACTACGACGATCTCCTTTCATCATTTGGATTTTATAGAGTACATAAATCACACCTGATTAATTTAAAACATGTTGTTCAAATCCATAGAAGTGATGGTGGTCAAGTAGAGATGTCGAATGGTCAGATACTAAGCATTTCACAGAGAAAGAAAGAAGACTTTCTACAAAGAGTGGATACATTAGGTCTACAATAATTACGATAAAAAGAAATTTGTAATCACTTATTAAACGAACAGCGTCGTTCGTTAAAGTAGTAATATTTGAAACTCACGATAGTGCAATTTGCTTTAAAAAATTGCATTATGAATAGATTATTGCTTGCCTTAGGAATGATATCTATGGCATTTCTGGCAAAAAGTCAGGAACTAGTAGAACTTCAATTATTTAGAGGGAATGATACACCCAATGGTTCAGGAGAACTAACTGAGTTTGGAACAGATATAGATATAAGTGGAAATTTTGCTGTTATTGGGGCTCCGAACCCAGGAAATTTAGGTGCAGCATATGTATTCGAATTCAATGGAACCCAATGGACTGAAGTTGCAAAGCTTACTGCTTCTGATCAAGCCTCGGGAGATGAATTTGGAAGTTGCGTGTCAATTGATGGCGATGTGATCGTAGTGGGAGCGAGATTTAGACATGAAACACAAATCGACGCCGGTGCTGCCTACATATTTGAAAAACCCATTACCGGATGGGCCAACGCTTCTGAGACAGCAAAGATTATTTCTCCAAATCCGATTGACGATGGAAACTTTGGTTTTAAGGTCGATTTAATCGGAGATGAACTTATGATCTCTGCACCTGGTGAAACCATTAATCAGTTTGGAAGGATATACATGTATGGAAAGACTTCTGGATCGAGTTGGACAACAGGGACACTTTTAGCTGAGCTGACTACAACTGTAGGCTCATTCGATTATTTAGGCGTCAGTGCCGTTTTTGAAGGAGATTTTGTTGTATCTGGAGCTGGTACAGGTTCTGGACCTGCCGGAACAGCACACATCTTTGAAAAAGGATCATCTTGGACCAATAGCACAGATGATACACGTACTATTCTACAACAAAATAGATCTACTGGAGATCAGTTTGGAACGACTTTGGCAGTCTCTGATAAGTATATATTAGGAGTTTCAACGCAGTCTCCTGATAATGCTCCAGTACCGCCTGCAGCAGGTCCAATTCCAGGGAATCGTGTTCATGTTTTTATCAAACCTGGTGCAAATTGGTCAGACGGACCGGATAGCAAGGAAGATGACTATTCCATAAACATTCCTGTATATGCTAATTTTCCTATTTATACGAGTCAAATTGTTTCATCTAAGGCAGTTGATATGGCTATAATCGATGACCTTGTATTGATAGGGTCTGGAAGATCGATGGGTCCGGAATCCATTTCAGAGGGGAGCGTTTTTCTTTATGATCTTGGTAATTCACTTGCAGATACTGACTCAATATTGACAATTCACAGTTCGATAGATGACGCGTTCTTTGGTAGCTCAATTAGTAACAACGCCGGGAACGTTCTCATTTCATCTCCTGGCGAAACAGAAGGAGGGGTGGTTAGATATTTTAAACTACAATACAATGAATCTATCACACAAACTTTGTGTCCCGGTGATGCAATATCATTCGGTACCCAATCAATCACATCAGAAGGAACTTACAATGAAACATTTACGGCCTCAAATGGAATAGATTCTTTAGTTGCTTTAACTGTTGTGAGCCCTTTAATACCTGATGTTGTGAATGCCTCTTCAGTCTATGGAAGCATGACTTCTTCTGGTCTTGAGTTGACTTTAAGCAATGCAGATCAAATCTCAACACATTTCAGAATAGGCAACATCTTGGGAGGATCGCTATTTAAAAACGACGGTACTACGGAAATAAATGATGGTGAATATCTTGATTTAGTGGAAGGAGGAATGGGATTGAAGTTCTTTCCTGATGAAGCTCAAAATGGTAGTTTTGAAGTTGAGGCGAGCGTAGGAACAGATGGCAGTTGTTTGAGTTCGAATGCAACTCCAATGATTACAGTGTCAAAAGCCGATATTGCTGTTACATCCAATGATGAATTAATAACCTACGGGGATGCAATACCAAATTTTGATGGTGTTTTAACTGGTGTAGTGAATAACGACAACATAACAGCAGACTATCAGTCTCCTAGTGATGGAACAATCGCGGGAAACTTTGATATAAGTGCCACACTAATCGATCCTGATAATAGACTTGTCAATTACAATGTCACAAATACAGACGGGACCTTGACAATAAATAAGGCGACTCTTGCCGTTGAGGCTTTGGATATTACAATTTCTGAGGAAGAAGAGATTCCAACTTTGGAATTGACATATGATGGATTTGTTAGCGGAGAAAATGAGAGTGTTTTGAATACACCACCCACAATTTCTACGGATGCAGTAGAAGGAACTCCGGGAACTTACGACATCACGCTTTCAGGAGGAAGTGATGACAACTATTCATTTTCATTGATAAATGGAATATTGACTATTGAAAATGTTCTTGGTTTTTCAGACCATCATCTTGAAATCTATCCAAATCCAACTCAATCTTATATCCAAGTAGAAGGAACTGCAATTGAAGAGATATCAATTTTTGATGCAGACGGTAAGAAATTAAGGACATGGAATAATCAAAAAATAATCGACATAAGTGACATGAAATCAGGTGTTTATGTTGTTCGAATTAAAATAGGAAGTGGTAGTTCCATTTCTAGACGATTGATTAAAAATAACTAAGGCAGGCAAAACTATGGTGGTTTTTGCCAGGCAGCTCTCGACAGGAGCTGCCTTTATTTGTTTACAGGTAACTCTGAAGGCTTGCCCCATTCGCTCCAAGATCCATCATAGACTGCTAAATCTGAGTATCCGGCAATATGGGCAGCCAATAGTATGATGCATGCAGTAAGCCCTGAGCCACAGCTAAAAATGAGCTTTTTGTTGTTGACTTTTAGGCCATTAAAAATTTTAGTTAGTTCAGCTTCACTTTTCATTCTGTATCCATCCTGAACCTCACCAAAAGGAAGATTTATTGAGTTAGGGATGTGACCGCCTCGCAGACCTGCTCGTGGTTCAGGCGCCAGCGCGTGAAACCTATCCTTTGACCTGGCATCAAGTATTGCAATATCTGCCTCCTCAGTAGCATTTAGGACAAATGTTGAATCACAGAAACTATCTGATTGAAAAGTAGCTTGGAAATTGCCGGATCTGTTTTCAGAAGGCTTTTTACTTTCCGTAGAATATCCCTTCGTAACCCACTCTGCGAGTCCTCCGTCTAAAACTGCAACATTGGTTAATCCCATTGACTTGAGCATCCACCAGGCTCTTGGAGAAGAGTAAACACCATGACTGTCATAAATCACAACGATGCTATCATTATCAATGCCAAGATTTCTTGCTTCATTTTCAAATTGACTTGCATCACACATCATATGTGGTAAGTCATTTGATTTATCAGAAAATGAATGATCTATGTCAAAATATATAGCTCCTGGTATTTGCAAGTTTTGATGAGGTACTTCACCAGCGGATTTAGGCTTTGCTAACGTAGCATCAAGAATTATGATATCATCAGAGTTAATGTGTTGATTCAGCCATTCTGCGGAAACTAAATTTGATATTGACATACCTGAAATTTAGGCACTTTGTATGGCCTGTTCCAACATATGCTTAGGAATTGCTCCAGATTGTCTCCAGATCTGTTTACCAGCCTTAAAAAGTATAAATGTAGGGACGCCTCTAACGTTATATTTTCGTGCTGCAGCCTGATTTTTGTCAATATCTACTTTGATGATTCTAGCCTTTCCTCCGATTTCTGTTTTAAGCTCTTCGAGCACTGGTGCCATTGTCTGACACGGTCCACACCAGGTTGCATGAAAGTCAACCAAAACCGGTTGATCACCATTAATAAGTTCGTTGAATTTTGACATATACTAGGGAACAAAAAAGTAATACGATTTAGTTCGGTACTCTTAGGATCGAATATAGTTGAACACTATCTGCTTTTCCTCTCAGATCAATTTGACCTAAACTTTTCGTGTTTAAATGATTGATATTCAAAAGTTGCAATAATTCATCAGAGATAAGAATATTTACTCCATGCTCATTGCATTTAGATTGTATTCTTGCTGCTGTATTGAGAACATCGCCGGAATATGCAATTTCTCTTTTTATAACACCAATTTCTCCGGCCATAACGTATCCATAGTGAAGTCCTGCTTTAAATTCAGGTATTACCTCATATGTAGATTCGAAGTAGCTCCTTCGATCGTTCAATAAAGATTGTGCATCAAAAAAGGCGTTTATGCAGTGGTTGTCCCTAATTCCTGATTCTTTTTTCCAGCTAATGACCATTTCATCCCCAACATATTGATATATCTCACCTTTATTTTTCAAAATAGCAGGAGTTACAACCTGAAAAACTTCTTTTAAGAAATTGAAATAATTTGCTTCTCCTAACTTCTCAGCAATTGCGGTCGAAGATCTTAGATCTAAAAACATAAAGACACGTTCTTCGCGTGTCGGATTGAAGTACTTTCCTAGCAAGAATTTTCCAAAAACTCCAGGCCCATATTTATCATTTACCTGAAATACAATGAAGGTCATTAGAACTATAATAAGCCAGAAAAAGAAGGGAACTAGCAAGCTTGGGCTTTTATATGCTTGTTCTACTTCAGACCATGCCATAGCTGAGAACATTCCAAAATCCCTATTATATGAGTTGTTGAAGAGAATTGTAGGAATTGAAACAATGTTAAAAATGAATATGTAACTGATGAAAATACTTCTTAGAGTCCATCCATATGACTTTGTTCTTAGCCATCTTTCCCAAAAAAAGATAACCGCTGTTCCACCAACTATTCCTGCGAATATTCCTGATAAAGCGCTCACATAGAAGCCATGCCTGAAGTCAATCTTACCGATATCATAGTTTGCATCCCAGATATAATTTGCATCAACCACCGCTGCTAGTCCAATTAAGAAATTGAACAATGAAACAATCGTCCAAGCGATTGTGATGTAAATGACTTTTTTGAATTGGCTCTTATACATATCTCCGTTCTAGTAAGTTAAAAGCTAATAAGCAATCATTCAATGTTTGTTTAAATACTGATAAAAATCATCCTTCCTACTAACAGCTCTCATCCCTAGAGCTAGCATCACAGTCTAATCTTGCTATCAAGATTATGAGTGTAATATTTATCCTTATCGCATGTAGCCTTTTATTGGCAGGAAGTTTCCTTGGGGCCTTCCTTTGGGCTTCCCGCTCTGGTCAGTTTGAGGATGACTATACACCATCAGTCCGAATCCTCTTCGATGAGGAAGGGGCGCAGCCCTTATCAAATAATAATAGTACTAAACCTAGTGACCCATGTCAGAAAACAATGAAAAAGTAGGTCTTGAAACCTTTCACTATGACAACACCACGGTCCGAAACTTTCTTATCGCTACAACGGTATTTGGAATTATTGGAATGTCGGTAGGTCTTCTTGTCGCACTTCAATTTGTGTGGCCGGAAGCCAATTTTGGATTACAGTATACCACATTTGGGAGAGTAAGACCATTGCATACCAATGCAGTGATTTTTGCATTTGTGGGTAATGGAATATTTGCAGGAGTTTATTACTCACTTCAGCGACTCTGCAAGGCAAGAATGTATAGTGACCTACTTAGCAAAATACATTTTTGGGGTTGGCAACTCATAATACTTTCCGCAGCAATTACACTTCCGCTAGGTTTTACTTCCGGTAAAGAGTATGCGGAGTTGGAGTGGCCAATTGACATTGCAATCGCTTTGATATGGGTGGTATTTGGGCTAAACATGTTCATGACTATCATCAAACGAAGGGAGCGCCATCTTTATGTTGCAATTTGGTTTTACATCGCGACATTCGTAACTGTTGCTATGCTTCATATTGTAAACTCATTTGAGCTTCCTATTGACTTTATGAAGAGTTATTCATGGTATGCGGGTGTACAAGATGCACTTGTCCAGTGGTGGTACGGCCATAATGCTGTAGCATTTTTCTTGACTACACCATACCTGGGATTGATGTATTATTTTATCCCTAAGGCATCTGGTCGTCCAATCTATTCTTATAGACTATCCATTATTCACTTTTGGGCCTTGATATTTATTTATATCTGGGCCGGTCCACACCACTTGTTATATAATGCATTGCCTGATTGGGCACAATCATTAGGTGTGGTATTCTCGGTAATGCTGATTGCTCCGTCATGGGGAGGAATGCTCAATGGACTGCTAACACTTAGAGGGGCTTGGGATAAGGTTAGAGAAGATGTGATCTTAAAATTTATGGTTGTGGCTGTGACCTGTTACGGAATGGCAACTTTCGAAGGTCCAATGCTTTCCCTAAAAAATGTGAATGCAATCGGTCACTTTACTGATTGGATTGTGGGCCACGTACATATTGGAGGATTAGGATGGAATGGATTTTTAACATTCGCCATGTTATACTACCTCATTCCTAAGCTTTACGGTACAAAACTTCATTCTCAAAAGCTTGCCAACACTCATTTTTGGATTGGCACCATGGGGATTCTCTTTTATGCAATTCCGATGTACTGGGCAGGGTTTACGCAAAGTTTGATGTGGAAGCAGTTTAATCCAGACGGAACTTTGGTTTATAGCAACTTTCTTGAAACCGTCACTCAGATAATTCCAATGTACGCATTGAGAGCTTTCGGAGGGCTGTTATATCTATCTGGTGTGTTTGTTATGGTTTATAACTTAGTGAAAACAGCTAAGTCAGGAAGTTTCCAATCAACTACTGAAGCTCAGGCTGCACCATTATTAAAGGGCTATAAGCCAGATAGAAGTGAACATTGGCACCGCCGAATTTTTGAATGGAAACCTGTTAGAATGCTCGTTTGGAGTTTGGTACTTGTTGGGATCGGAGGGGCAATAGAAATCATTCCAACCTTCCTTATCCAGAGTAATGTTCCAACCATTTCAACCGTAAAACCATACACACCATTGGAATTAAACGGTCGAGACATCTACGTGAGGGAGGGGTGCTCTACGTGCCATTCTCAAATGATACGACCATTCAGATCAGAGGTGATGCGATATGATCCTGTTGATCTAGAATATTCAAAAGCTGGAGAATTTGTTTACGATCATCCATTTCAATGGGGATCTAAAAGGACAGGTCCTGACTTGCATAGAGTAGGTAAAAAGTATCCCGATAGTTGGCACTTCTATCACATGTTAGATCCTACTAGTATGTCACCAGGCTCAATTATGCCACCATACCCATGGCTATTCGAGCAACAGTGGGACAAGGCTCGAACTCCGGCAAAAATTAGAGCAATGCAAACACTTGGCGTTCCATACCCTGAGGGCTTTGATGAAAAGGCTGTTGCCGATGCCGAAATCCAAGCCACTTTGATTGCAAAAGGTCTGGAGTTAGAGGGTATTAAAACAAGCAGCGATGCAGAGATAATAGCATTAATCGCATACCTGCAAAGGCTTGGCACAGATATAAAAAATGTAGAAGGCGTAGCTGAAGAAACTAAATGATACTACTATGCTAAAATTTATTAAACATCATATGGAGACTATTGCGGGAATTGAGATATATCCCGTGATCTCCTTCGTCATCTTCTTTGGCTTCTTTATCGCATTGTCAATTTATGTTTTCAAGGTGGATAAGAAGCTATTCAATGACATTTCAAATATTCCATTAGACACAAACGATACTGACCATGATGAAGCTTAAGTATATTCTAATAGGCACAATGTCAATTC
The DNA here is from genome assembly GCA_964634415.1 of uncultured Roseivirgaceae bacterium. Taxonomy (GTDB): domain Bacteria; phylum Bacteroidota; class Bacteroidia; order Cytophagales; family Cyclobacteriaceae; genus Ekhidna. The sequence continues at coordinate 7,999 of CAZWLS010000125.1, forward strand.
TTCCATTGATATCCTTTGGACAAAACGATTCCCAGTCGCTAAGCTTTTTTGAGCAATACCAGATTGAAATTGTTTTAGGCCTTACGGTCATAATAAGTATCGTTTCAGTTGGTGCCATGTACGTTTTACTCATGGCCTTAAAAATGGTGCTTAAGCTGAAAAGAGCAGAAATGGGTATTGAAGAGGAGGAGAGAGAGTTGATACCAGCCAAAGAGGGAGAAGAAGAAGTTGGATTTTGGAGAAGATTTTGGAACAGAATGAATGATTCTGTACCTGTAGCCCTCGAGCACGAAGTAGCCACAAGTCACGAGTACGATGGGATTCGAGAACTAGACAATAGATTACCACCATGGTGGCTATATGGATTCTATATCTCCATTGTGTTTGGTGTGATTTACTTGATTAATTATGAGGTTTTAGGAACCGGGATGAATCAGGATGAAGAATTTCAAGCTCAAATGATACAGGCTGAAGAGGACGTAAAGATCTATTTGGCATCACTTGGAGATTTGATAGATGAAAACAATGTGACGTTAGCGACAGAAAGTGCAGATATAAGTGCAGGAAAGGCTATTTATGAAGCCAATTGTTCCGTGTGCCATGCCGCAGATGGTGGAGGTGGAGTGGGGCCAAACTTTACAGATAAGTATTGGCTGCATGGAGGAGACATGCCTTCAATATTTACTACCATCAAGTACGGCGTTCCTTCTAAAGGGATGATTGCATGGGAGGCGCAACTTTCGCCTAAAAAGATGCAACAGGTAGCTAGTTACATATTTACGTTGCAAGGAACTACTCCCGCCAATCCAAAAGAACCACAGGGTGATGTTTTCGAACGTGAAGTTGAGGAAGATGAAGACAAATCAGATGACTTAGAATCAAACCCCGATTATGTGGATGATGAATCTCAGTTGGATGAAGATGAGTGCTGTTAGCAACATGGTCTTTTCTTATTAATAAATGGCTGATTTAAAAGACATATATCAGGAGCAAGAAAGTGCTGAAGAAACCTTTAGGGATCATCTTTCTACTGTCGATAAAGATGGCAAGCGTGTGTGGGTTTATCCCAAAAAGCCAAAAGGTAAATTCACTAACTACCGATCACTTGTAAGTTATTTACTGCTTTTGTTTCTGTTTGGTGCTCCGTTCGTGAAGATCGAAGGTCAGCCACTTTTACTCTTCAACATCTTCGAAAGAAAGTTTATCATCTTTGGTCAGGTATTCTGGCCCCAGGATTTCTTTCTGTTTGTTATTGGGATGCTCACCTCTCTGGTCTTCATCATATTATTTACCGTTGTTTTTGGTAGAATTTTCTGTGGGTGGATATGTCCGCAAACGATATTCATGGAAGGAGTTTTTCGTCAGATTGAATATTGGATTGAGGGTGATTACATGGCACAAAGAAAACTTGATAAGCAGCCATGGGATAATGAAAAGATTAGAAAAAAAACCATTAAGCATAGCTTATTTGTTCTTGTAAGTGCATTGATCATGCACACATTCATGGCCTATTTGGTAGGAGTGAACGAGGTGTGGGAAATAATCGAAGGTGGCCCTTCTGAGAATACTGGAGGATTCATTGCGATGGTTGTATTTACAGGGCTTTTTTATGGTGTATTTAGCAAAATGAGAGAGCAGGTTTGTACGACCATTTGTCCTTATGGCAGGCTCCAAGGTGTGTTGTTGGATAAAAAAAGTGTGGTTGTTGCTTACGATCATTTGAGGGGAGAACAAAGAGGGAAATTTAGGAAAGATGAAGAACGGGGGGAATTAGGCAAAGGTGATTGTATTGATTGTAAACAGTGTGTTTTCGTTTGCCCAACAGGCATTGATATAAGAAATGGAACACAATTAGAATGTGTGAATTGTACAGCATGTATTGATGCGTGTGACTCTATTATGGAGCGAATCAATAAGCCAAAAGGGTTGATACGATACGCTTCGGAAGAGAATATCGTGGAAAAAAGACCATTCCAATTTACAGGGAGAATGAGAGCATATTCAGGTGTTTTGATTGTCCTCTTAGGTGTTCTAATAACGCTGCTGCTAATTAGATCAGATTTTGAAACTACAATCTTAAGAACTCCGGGAATTCTCTACCAGGAGCGTGAAGACGGGATGATCACAAACCTCTATCAAGTGAAAATGGTGAATAAGACAAATGAATCAATGGATGTAAGATTTGAACTTTTAAATCCCAAAGGAAACATAGAGATGGTTGGAGGTACGATAAGTCTAGCCGAACAAGGAATAGGTGAGGGCGCTTTTTTCGTCATCATAGACCCGGTGAATATATCTAGGATGAGTACAGACATCTCAGTGGGGGTGTTTTCTGGCGAAATACTAGTAGAAAAAGTAAAAACCAAATTTTTAGGACCAACAAACTAATTGCATTATGAATTGGGGAAATAGAATCGTGTTAGTATTTGTAGCATTTGCAGCATTTATTGGTTACATGGTAGTAAGGGCTTTTCAGGAAGATTTTGATTTAGTTGCTGAAGATTATTATGCCCAAGAAATCAACTATCAGGATAAACTAAATAAACTCTCTAATGCAGCGGGTGAAGGAAAATCTGTTTTAGTCAAGCAGAGAAACGGAGAGATCGCGTTAACCTTCCCAGATAAAGAAGCAGAAGGGACTATTCACTTT
>CAZWLS010000126.1:0-10627 GCA_964634415.1 uncultured Roseivirgaceae bacterium
CCATCTTGTGGACCTTAGTTGAATGGGGGTCGTGTACAGGCAATGATCAGCTTGGGTAGGTCTTACAGGGATTTGAGCAGATTTAATGAAGCCAAGAAATATTTGAAAGAAGGTATTGGTCTAGCAACTGAAGCCAAGCTCATCGAAGATGTAAAAGAAGGTGCGCGTCTCTTAGCGAGTGTAGAAGAAAGTCTTGGACACTATTCTGACGCATATCGTGCTCAAATACTATTTCAGAAAATGTCAGATAGTATATCAAGCGCTGAGGTAGCTAAGCGTATTACATTGCTTGAGGCACAATTTGAATTTCAACAAGAAAAAGATTCGCTTCAGTTTGCCAATGAAAAAGAGCGCTTGCTTTTAGATCAACGAATTAAAACGCAAAGAACCACCCAGTTTATGGGTATTGTTGTTGTGTTTGTATTGATCATTGTGATAGGTGTTCTATCTAGGTATTACCGATTAAAAGCCGTTTCCAATAAAAGACTTTCCCTTCTAAACAGGGAGATTCAAAGTAGAAATGAATCATTGAGTGCACTCAACGACGAGAAAAACAATCTAATTAGTATTGTGGCTCATGATCTTCAAAATCCATTGTCAGGAATTATGGGTGCGTTAGATCTAATGGAATCAAAAGAGCTCAAAGAAGAGCATAAGACATTAAAAGACATTATCCATATTTCGGCTACCAGGATGTCAAAAATGATCTCAGACATTCTCAATATTGAATCAATAGAGGAGGGAGTCGAACAGATGGATGTCCAACCTTTCAATATTTCAAAAACTGTAGGAGATGTTTGCTCGCAATTCGCAAAGCGAGCAGGTGATAAAGGAATAAATATTGTCACTGAGATAGCTCCAGAAGTAATAGCACTGGTAGATGAAAAGTATGAAGTTCAAATAATCGAGAACCTTCTTTCGAATGCTATAAAGTTCTCACCGAGAGATAAACAAATAGAGGTACATCTTTCTAAAAAGAATGGTAAGTCTCTCCTTGAGGTAAAAGATCAGGGACCAGGTTTAAATGAACAGGATAAGAAAAAATTGTTCAAGAAATTTCAGAAGCTAAGTGCGAAGCCAACAGGCGATGAGAGCTCAACAGGGTTGGGATTATCCATTGTGAAAAAGTTTGTGGAGCGCATGGGAGGTGAAATTTGGTGCGAAAGTGAAGCAGGTCAAGGGGCGAGCTTTTTTGTAGAATTGAGACTAGCTGAGGAACAATCGTAAATTCCTCATATTACCTTAGCTGAAAAAGGCCTTTTGATTATCCTTAACTATATACCGCTTATCGGAGCGATCCTGGCATTTCTGCTTGGAATCATCATCTCGGTAAACAAAAATCAGAGTGCTAAGGCTAGACTTCTGCTCACATTAATTGTTGTTTTCAATGTTCATAGTTTACTAGAATCTTATCTTTTTTATAATGATCTGAGTTGGCCGGGGTTAGGACTGTCATATTTGCATTATCATCTTATTGGTCCTTTGTTCCTGTTTTACGCTGATGTCATATTTCGTTTTGACATTCGACTAAAAAATTGGGTAACACTGATCGTAATTTTTACTGCGCTGCGGCTAATAATGCTTTCGTTTATTGACGAAAATATACTTGAAACGGCCACTTCTTATACAGTAGATGTAATCCTTCTTTCTATTGATAACATTCTTTCCCTTGTACTGAATATATGGTTTTTGTCTTTTACGCTCATTAAAATTCGAAAAGTCCATTTTGCAGTAAAGCTTAGTTCCAACGAAGAGATAAATTATCGGTGGATGAAATCACTTATCAGTATTACCGTTGGGCTATATGGACTGATTTTTATCTTAAATGTAATTTCAATACTAGATGAGGACTGGCTCATTTACTTTAAAATCGAGTCAGTCATGAACACAATCTTCACCTTAGCCTTGGTCTATTCAAGCATAAGATTTCCAATTTTTTCAGTTCATGGAGATTTCAAAGCAGTAAATGCCAAGTATGCCAAATCTTCATTAAAAGCAGATGAATCAAAGTTGATCTGGGAGTCAATGATTCAAGTGATGACAGATCAAAAGCCGTATTTAAATTCAGAGTATAGATTGAATGATTTAGCTGAACAAGTTGGGAGATCGGTGCATCACGTTTCCCAAACCATTAACGAACAAGTCAATAAAAGTTTTTCTGATTTTATCAATGAGTACCGTGTTGAAGAGGCAAAGAGGCTTTTAAATGATGGCAGAACAAATCAAGTAACCATATTGGCGGTATCCTTCGAGTCAGGCTTCAATAGCAAAACGGCATTTTACAATACTTTCAAGAAGATGACCGGTAAGACTCCAACGCAATATTTAAAAGAACAGAGCTAATACCATCGTCCCGATAGATTGGGACAATTTAATTTCATTTTAGATGTCCTACATTATAGGGAGGGAAGCTTTAGATATTACTAAACCCAAGATTTGCTGAAAAAGGACAATTTAAAATTTTAGCATCATGGAAGAATTGGTAACTAAAGCCGAAGAAAATGTAGGTTGGATTATAGCAGCAATATTTGTGTTTTCAATGGGACTGGCCATTGTTGAGTTTTTATGGGAGTGGCATCAAAAGAAATTGACAAGGTGGAGGTTGAAAGAAATGCTTTCAAGCTTCATGGTATTTATCCCAGCACAGCTAAGTGAGAAGGCATCAAATGCGGTATTTATCGCAAGTTTCTTTTTGTTGGCTGACATAATCCCTTGGCAGATACCAGTAAACGGATGGTCACTACTTCTTGCGATTTTGGTCATTGACTTTCTTTACTATTGGGAGCACAGGTGGGAGCATGAGATCCGTTTATTGTGGAGCTATCACTCGATCCATCACAGCTCTCCAATCTATAATTATACCACTGCATTTCGGGTATCTTTCATAGACAACTTTGTGACTTGGGTGTTTTATCTCCCTGCTATCGCAATGGGCTTTCATCCACTTGTGGTATTGCTAGCTATAGTTTTTGTACTTACCTACCAATTTTGGATTCATACCGAACTCATTCGAAAGATGAGATGGTTTGAGCTGATTTTCAATAGCCCATCGCATCACCGCGTTCATCATGGGTCTGATGATATCTATTTAGATAAAAACTATGGTGCAGTTCTCATAATCTGGGATCGTATGTTTGACACATTTCAGGAAGAAGTTCATCAGCCTACCTATGGACTAACCAAGCAGATTGAAACCATAAATCCTATCAAGGTTCACTTGTTTGAATACAAGGGGATTGTTCGAGATCTCAGGAAAGCTAAGAATATCAAAGAGGCGATAGGGTATGTTTTTAACAGACCAGGTTGGAAACCACAAACGAAAAAAGTAGTCCAGTGATTTTGAGTAAGTTGATGAAGAAGCATCGGTGGAATTTTTCACTGATGCTTTGCTTATTGTTATTGGATGCTGGTCTAATCATCCTATTTCCACTATTTATTGGTGTAGCAGTAGATGATGCAATCGTTGGTGAGTATGTTGGAGCTATTTACTTAGGATTGCTAGGATTTCTTGCATTGGTGATTGGTGCCGGAAGGCGATTTTATGACTCAAGGTTCTATGCAAAGTTGTATCTCGAGTTAGCGCCTAAGATCACTGATCCCGAAGAAGACTCAACAACATTAAAATCTGCGCATCTTGGATTCCTTGGTGAAGTGATAGAGTTTTTTGAAAATTCTTTACCAGAACTCATCAATAACAGCATCGCCCTGATTGGAACAGTTATCATCATTGCGACGATAGATTCATATGTTTTTGCCGGCAGTTTAATCGTACTGTTGATTATACTGATTGTGTACGGATTAAGTGAAAAAAATACCTTGAGCTTCAATGCTTCTTTCAATTTTGAAACGGAGAAGCAGGTAGGTCTAATTGAAAGAAAAAATCCGATTGCGTTGCGATGGCATTTTCAGCGTTTGATGAAATGGAATGTGAAACTCTCAGATTTGGAAACAATCAATTACTCCGTGATCTGGTTATTTATGATAGCATTTTTAGTTGGGTCCATTCTCTATTCCGCAATCAATGGAATTGTCAGTCAAGGGGCTATTTTGGCGCTTATCCTCTACATTTTTCAATTCATTGAGCAAACCTCGACGCTACCTATTTATTATCAGGAATGGCTGAGGCTCAAAGAGATTTTGGGCCGATTAGAAAAGATCTAATGGCCCAAAAATCAGCTACCAGGCCCACCTAATACCCATTTCTACGAATCCATTAAAATATTCTCGAAAACTCAATGCCTCCAGGTTTGGATTGTTTGAAGTTCTATTCACCAGATTTGCAGAGCCATACACTTTGCCATATTCGGAGATAGCAAAGTCTAATTCAAAGTTGGCTCTCAAGTATTGATATCTCAGCGGAGTCTCATTTTCACTGCCTGGAGATAATCTTGTATAATTTCTAAACGTGTACTTAACCAAAGTCTTATATCCGAATTTGCTATTATTTCCTTCGTATTGAATACCAGGACCTACTTCATGGAAGGTGCTGCTTCCGTCAGAGTCTATCCTAGACATTTGATACAATCCAATGCCAAATGCACGACTATCGTCATCCTTGGATAAATCGAGAGTTAGTTCAGTAAATTGATATGTCCAATCTCTTGAACCATCCAGGAAGGTCACTTCATCTTCATCATCTTCATCAATCCTACTAGACCTGGTTTCATATTTTCTGGTTTGAGTTAAGCTCTTTAAAGAGAGCTTTGTAGTACGACTATCCGATTCCCATTTTTTACTAATCTCACCTTCAATGAATGGTGCGTGGTATAGTAGCTTTTCACCGGATGGCTTATCATAATTTTTGTAGAGATATCCGACTTCTGTCTTTATCCATGTTTTATTACCAAGGTAAAAATCAAAGCCTACAGGTAACTTGAGGAGGCTATATGAAAATGGAGTCGCAAGTACAGCATTGTCGGTATTTACTCCCTCTCGTCGCTTTCTGAAAAAATCTGGTGCAAGCTCAAAGTACTTTTTCGAGGCATACTTTAGACGGTAAGAAGCTCCCAATCGATAGGTATATCGGTTTGAGTTTTGCTGCGTCTGATAGATACCTAAACTACCATTTAACTTCAATTTAATCCGATATTTATCCCCCTCTTTTTTGAAAGAGTTATTGAGAGCGATAGCCTGGTACGTTCCATTATCCCAAAGTTCGTTTCTTGATAGAAATTCTTCATCTTCAAGAAATCTTGATGGACTTAAGAAAGCATTCCATTCATTCCCTAATCCAATTGAAAGCTTATGTGAGTGGGTGGATTGACTATATCCTGCGGTAACTAGCAGGAAAATCAGGGTTGATATGATTAGTGATTTCATGTGCTTATTTAGTTAAAAGGGCGTACTCAAAATTGTCATTCCATTGATCTTTGGGTGTTCCTACAGCGATCTTCTCTGTCTTATCATTTGGCTGTATATGATCAATTATTGCTATACTCATCAACCCGATTAGCACAGCGATATATAGGGCTTTTGATTTTCTTGTTTTCATAATTTTTTATTTGATGGTTTTTTGATTTTCTATTCGTTCTAGCGCTTCTTTTAGGCCTTCGCGATTTGCTAGTTGAATGCCTAGTCCTGGTCTTACATTTAGCTCCATTATCATTGGTCCTTTTCTATCATCGATGACAAGGTCAACACCTAGGTAGTCGAGCGGAAAGTTTTGAGCTGCCATTACTGACATGGCGATGATTTCATCCCAATGTGGAAGGGTAATCCCTGCTACAGGATTTTGCGTATCGGGGTGAAAAGCAATGTGTTTTTCACCATCGTATGCATCTTTCAATCTACCGGTAGTCATATCTATGCCTATACCGAGGCCACCTTGGTGTAAGTTGGCTTTGCCATTGGATTGGTGCGTAGGCATTCTGAGCATACCCATCAGCGGCACGCCCTTCAATAGAATAATTCGGATATCAGGAACACCCTCTGGAAAGATTTGATGGAAAATTCGATGGGGGCGAACGTATTCTTCAATTAGCGCAACATCGGAGTCCCCAAAAGAATAAATTCCAAATATGACATTCGCAATATGCGTACATACTTCATGATCTGAGATGACACTACCTTGGCTATGCCATAATCCTTCCTTTTTCTTAAGGATCATAATTCCTTTGCCTCCAGCACCCTTGGCTGGTTTAATTACAAGCTCATTCCACTCACTTACCGATTGCCATGCATGTTCGATTTTTCCGATCGAATCAATTATCGCATAGGTAGTAGGGCAAGCAATTTGGTGTTGATGAAGGATGCTTTTTGTTAAGCATTTATCATCGGCGTACTTGTAATTTTTGCGTGAGTTGTTTGGGTAGATGAATGATAAATTCCGTTCATTCATCCCCATCACCTTAGATCTAATACTTGCTATTTTTTGTATCCAATTCATCATTTTAGCCATTTGTTACATTAAGAAATCTGTAATACTCCATGACACGTAGGCCGATCCATTTGCCAAGCAAAAGGTTGATGCCTGCTACAGTCAATATGATTTCAGGGAAGGTCAAGACAAAGTTTTGAATTAGGGTGCTCGATAGGACCGAGTAGATGAGTACAGTTGTTAAAAGCGTTGTTCCATAAAGTTCTAGTGCGCATTTAGTACCCTCTTCCTCGATCTTTCTTGCCACGCGTTCACTTACAATCGTAAGGATGATAATAGGGAAGAAAAGTGGGGCCGATGCGGATAACCAGCCGGTAGTGTGTAAAAATTGGATTGCTACCAATGCCGTCAAAACAACAGCTATCAGCATGGTTGTGATTTTTGCATTGTATTGTATCCCCCATTTCTCCAGAGGAAAATTCACCAGTGCTACAATTCCAATCATGATGCTGAATAGCGTTAGGCCAGCCACTAATCCTGTTTCTAAAAGTGAGAGACTAATGAGCACAGGAAGGAATACACCATACGTCTTGATGCCTATAACATTCTTGAAGATGGCCACCAGAAAAGCTCCAAAAGGCAGCAAAAGGATCATTTTGAACATATCTTGTGGAATTCCTGCATCATCCATCAACTCCCATACATTGAGCATGGCGAATGTTGGATAGTCATGAGCGCGTTCTTTTGTTATCATATAGAGATAATCGAATGTTAAATCTTTGCTGCGCTTGATGAGAAAGTGATCTCCCTTATATAGTTCGAGATAGTGAGCAGGTAGCGATGCAAAATGTCCGTTTAGCGCATCAAAAGGAACCCAAGTGTCATCTACAAGTATCTCTATCCATGAATGAGAAGTTTTTTTGGCTGTCTCCTCTAGAATTATTCCCCCCACTACTCGGGCAGGCATCTTTACATTTCTACAAAGCGCAACAAATAGTCTGCTTTTGCCATTGCACGATGCTTCTCTTCGATCAAGCGCCATTACTGCGTCTGTCAGTTCGCTGCTCGATGATGACGGCATTTGATAAACAAAGTCATAAAACGACTGAATGATTGCTAATGCAGTGGTCTTTCCTCGACTTAGCTCCGTTGCTAATTCTGCAATTCTTGCGTCTTCAGATTGTATGAGGTCACTGGCAGAAAGGTATTCTTTTAAGTTTTCATCAAAGTAGGCTTTGTAGCCAAGTGACTCTTGAATATCATAAGAAATAGGCTTGCCATTAAATTCAAATTGATAAGAAATCTTTCTTTTCTCTGCTTCACCTCTCCACTCAATAAGTTTATTAGGACCATCAAGGAAGACAGAGCCGAATGTCTCGCTTTGAGAATCATTCAAGAATATTTGCTGACGCTGATTATTTACAGGCAGAAATGTACGGATGCTGTAATCCTTTTCCGATTGGAAATAATACTCATAGTTTATGATGTATTTATGGTTTGCTCCGATTTGAGAGTATCCACCATTTTCTTTGATTCTAATCGCTATTAAAATGACTGGTATTGCAATCAGGGCCAGGGCTACTATTCTTAAACTTTTGTTTTCATTCATGATTTCATCTGTTTTCCGCATGATTATCCGGTGTTTGAAAGTAAATCCTGAAGAAAGCCCTTGACCCTACCCTTACATTTTAAAAAAAATCGAAAGTATCTTAGCTGCAATAAAAAATCGCCTTTTGGAAGTAGCTGAAAATGATAATGTATGTAAGCAGTCCGTGTATGAGGACTTATTTCGAAAGCTTGCGCCATTATTGAGAAACTTTCTGATGTACAAATTCCAACATGTGGGTTATGCAGAAGATACCGTTCAGGAAGCCTTCTTCACTTTATGGCAGAACTGTAAAAATGTCACTAAGGAGCTAGCCAAAGCCTATGTGTACCGTGTTGCTCAAAATCAAATCATTAAGAAGCTAGAAAAAGACAAGGTCCATCAAAAATATTTAAGCTTTCAGAGTAAAACGGAAGAAGAAGTAGGGCCAGATTTTTATCTCGAATATCATGAGCTAGGAGAGAAACTCAAGCTAGCAATAGAGCAATTGCCTGATGGACAGCGAGAGGTATTTCTGATGCACAGGTTTGATAATAAGTCTTATGCTGAAATTGCTGAAGAATTGGAAGTAAGTGTCAAGGCAATAGAGAAGAGAATGCATAAAGCCTTAGTTAAACTAAGGTTGGTTTGTAAAAAACTTTGAAGGTGGGGGTAGGGTATGAGATTCTCTTCAGGATATACAAGTGTTACAACAATTAGATGAACTGGGAACAAGACGATATTTTTCTTTCAAAGTGGCTCAATGGAGAATTGAGTGAAGAGGAGCGTCTTGCGTTTGAAAATACGGAGGAAGGGAAGGAATTTATTCAGTTAATGGAAGCTTCTAAGATGATTAAACCATCAGTTTATGATGTTGAATCAGCGCTTTCAGATCTAAATAGACGAATTGAGACAAATCCTAAACAAGTACAAAAGCAGTTTTGGTTACAGACCAACTTTCAATTGGCTGTTGCCGCCTCGGTAGCGTTGATTATAGCGGTAGTCTATCTGTTCACGCTTGGAGATCAAGCCATTCAAACAGGATACAGCGAGCAAGATATTGTATTGCTTCCTGATGGTTCTGAAGTGAAAGTAAATGCCGCATCTCAGCTTTCATTCGATGCAGAATCGTGGGAAGAGATCAGATCAATTGATTTGGTAGGGGAAGCATTTTTCAAAGTAAAAAAAGGCTCAACATTTGACGTCAAAACAAAAAATGGGAATGTGCAAGTCTTGGGGACAAGCTTCAATGTGCGAAGCAGAAGAAATATGTTGGATGTAGTCTGCTATACTGGCAAAGTGGCGGTAACTGCTGAAAATACTTCTAAGCAACTTACGCCGGGACAAATGATAAGGATCAAGGATGGTGAAATGATCGAGTTTAATGTCTTGGATTTAGGGGATGAGCCTACTTGGACGAATGGAATTACCACCTTAGAGAATGTTGACTTACCTGTAGTTCTGGATGAATTAAACCATGTATTTGGTTTAACTGTCGAATACAATGGCTCGTTGGATCATCTTTCTTATACTGGAGCGTTCCCTAATCAACAAGTAGAAGCTGCGCTTAAGCTTGTATTTGAACCACTAGATATTGAGTATTCGTTCGACCCTTCATCGATGGAGCTCGTTATTCACGGCTTAAATAAGTAATGAAAGTCATTTGTTCTGTATTTCTCAGTCTAATCATATCTGTGTTGTGTGCACAGGAACGGACTATTTCCTATACTGCAAAAGACGTAGCCCTGGTAAAGGTTTTCAAGGAATTGGAAAAAACCTATAGGATTCACTTTGCATTTTCAGTTGATGAAATCAAGAATAAGAATGTCTCAATTAATGCAGAAAATGTGCCCATTCATGAATTCTTAAACGAACTACTATCGACTCAACAGCTATCATTTGAGATAATAGAAAATGACTTCATTTCAGTTACTAAAGCATCATCGATATTCATGAGAATGTCTCTTAAGGATGCAGAAACAGGTGAACCTTTACCATTTGCAACAGCGAGAATAAAAGGCACTTTTCAGGGATACATTGCGGATGTAAATGGCAAGTTTGAAGCCATCATAAATAATCCTTATGAGACCGTTCTAGAAATCTCTTTTATCGGTTATCAAAAGAAAGAGCTAGTCGTTAGTACCATTGATCCAAGTAAAGTTCTCGATATCAAATTGGAGAAAGATGCGCAGGTACTACAAGAAATAGTGGTGAAAGAGTACCTGAACAAAGGAATCACAATTGATGACAGAGCTTCAAAAATTTCTATTGATGTTCAAGATATGGAAATCTTACCTGGTCTTTCCGAACGAGATGTTTTGCTTTCTGCTCAAATCTTGGCGGGAATTGGATCGGCGGATGAATCAGCTGGCGGATTGAATGTTCGAGGCAGCTCAAGAGATAATACGTTTGTGTATTGGAATAAAATTCCAGTCTATCAATCTGCCCATTACTTTGGTAATATTTCCTCCTTTATTCCTTCGGCTATTGGTAAAGTAGATATTTACAAAAACTATGTTCCAGTTAGTTATGGAGGGTCTAGTTCGGGGTTGCTATTGATTAATTCAAGGAAACCACTAAATGAAAAACCTGTAGTAGAAACCAATTTAAACTTAACTCATGGTGATCTCTATGCGAGTTTACCTTTTGCGAAGCAGTCGGGGCAAATTTCCGTTGCAGCGAGACGATCTTTCAACGACTTAATTTCGACACCCACCTTCAACTCT
>CAZWLS010000127.1:0-10596 GCA_964634415.1 uncultured Roseivirgaceae bacterium
TAGTAAAAAACAAAACAATACGAGATGTACGCTGCGGAATTAGTAGCGCCGATGAAAGCTCAACTTACGCAAAATGTATTTGAGGAGTTAACAACTGCCGAGGCAGTAGAAAATCATTTGACTGATCACAAAGGAACATCCCTTTTGGTGATCAATTCTGTTTGTGGATGTGCAGCTGGAACATGTAGACCAGGTGTGCTTCAATCTCTTGAGCAATCAAATAAAAAGCCTGATAACCTAACAACTGTATTTGCAGGCTTTGATCTTGATGCGACTCAAAAAGCACGTGAATTCACATTGCCATTCCCTCCATCTTCACCTGCAATTGCATTGTTCAAAGATGGTGAGCTTGCCCATATGGTAGAAAGACATCACATCGAAGGCCGTTCTGCGGAGATGATTGCAGATCACTTAGAGCAAGTTTACACTGAGTTCTGCTAGTTTAAGATATACCAATACAAACCCTCATTCGTATATCGAATGAGGGTTTTTTGTTTTAAAATAGGTTACAATTTGATTTTGTAACCATATCCATTTTTTAATAGGCTAACTATACTTACATATAAACCATTAAAAAATGAGAAAGAAAATACTTTTCACATTAAGCTTAATCTTTAGCTTCATTCTAGTCACTTCAGGACTAAATAAATTTTTCTTCTTTGTACCGGACCCTGAAGGCATGTCACAAGATCTAACCTATATGATTGAATCACTTCGAAATATTGGTTGGATAATGTCATTAGTTGGAGCGATTGAGGTATTGGCTGGGCTTCTCTTTGCTGTTCCAAGATCCCAAGCCATTGGTGCAATCATGATTTTTCCAGTTACTATTGGAATTTTACTGACACATACAGTGACTGATACTGGTGGTCTTCCAATGGCAATTTTACTGATCACAATCAACCTATGGGCAATAGTTGAAAATAAACAGAAATACATGCCGATGTTCAGTTCATAGCTTTCGCCTACATTTAAGCAACGATTATCATATGGAATATCCATTAACATTTCAAGAGATTAATCCTGATCCGGAATCAAGGATTGAGAAGTTCAAAAATGAGGCTAGTCCAATAATATTCCTACTTGATGGACTTGAAGATATTCGGAATATAGGAGCCTTATTTCGTTTAGCTGATGCAAGTAGAATTGGGTCTTTATATGGATATAAAATGAATCTTGAAGATAACGCGAACAAAATCGAGAGGATATCTAGGCAGACAACAGATCATATAGACTTCCATCAACTAGATTCAATAGATGAAGTCAGAAACTTAGGGTCCCGGTTTAAACCCATTGCCTTAGAGTATACAAACAAGAGTATTGCTTTTAATACCTATTCAAAAAAGTCCCCTTGTATGCTAATAATTGGTAATGAACGCAGAGGAGTTTCCAAAGAACTTCTTGAATTATGTCATGAAAGTCTCCACATTCCAATGCTCGGCAAGAATAGTTCTATGAACGTTTCAGTCGCTACTGGCATTGTTACTTACCACCTACTTGCTACATCGGATATCATATGAAATGACCAAGGCCAATAATAGCATTCAAAAATTCGAAATTTATGCCGTAATAGTAACTGCAGCTGGTAAGTTCTTCTTTTATGATCTAATCAACCAGAGATTGATTTTTATCATTCTGATGTTCGGATTCTGGGGACTTTATGTATTTAAAAGGCTAAAGGATGATCCTAATATCCTAAAGACATGGGGATTTAGAACTGATAATTTTAACAAGGTCCTTTATATGGTTTTGCCATATGGTTTAACAGCTACAGCTCTTTGCTTTCTAATAGGTTTTATACAAGGTACTATTAATATGCACTGGCATATTATACCCGTTATCCTCGTTTATCCATTGTTCGGAATACTGCAACAATTTCTATTGATGTCGCTATTGGCTGGAAATATTCAAACAATGAATAGGATAAATACACGAACTATCATCCTTCTGACTTCAGTGCTATTCGGGCTTCTTCACTATCCATATACCTGGTTGATAATCGGAACTTTCGTTCTATCATTATTCTATACGTATATCTTTTTGAAAGAGAGAAACCTGTTCGTTCTTGGAATTTTTCATGGATGGCTAGGAGCAATATTCTATTACACTGTGGTTAATAAAGATCCATTTCTCGAAGTATTTGGACCACTAATCAATCAGTAGCATCTAAATTAGATGTCAGCGAAATTACATTTCATGCGAAATAAGCCTTCAAACATTAACCTATTCGCATTTACAGGTGTTCTAAGCGTTACCAACTATGTTATTATGAGAAAAGCAACTTTACTATTAACCGTCATTTATTCGTTATCAGGGTTTAGTCAAAACTCAGATACAACAACCATTTTTGATGATTTCAACAGCTTCTTACTTGATGAAGTTGTATTTGGATTAGTGGACTATGAAAAGCTAAACAAAAATCCGGAACAGCTTAATAAGCTTGTAGATGCTATTGCCAAATACAACCCAAGTGATTCCACTCAAGATCATAAAACTGCATTTTACATTAACGCATATAACATACTCGTGATTAAGCAGGTAGCTGATAATTTTCCAATCAAAAGTCCGATGGACGTAAAAGGTTTTTTTAAAGTCAATACATTTAATGTAGCAGGAGAAACTTTAACATTAGATGGTATCGAGTTTACCAAACTTATGAGTCCAACCAAAGATCCAAGAATTCATTTTGCATTAGGCTGCGGCGCCAGAAGCTGTCCATTTTTGTATGATAACGCCTTTTATCCTGAAAAGCTTCAAGAGCAGCTAGAATTTAGAGCTGAGCTTATTATTGACCGACCTAATTATGTGTATGTTGATAATAGAAATGGAAGAGTGATACTCAATAAGATATTTGACTGGTATAGCGATCAATTCAAATACGAGTCTGAATCCTTGATAGACTATGTCAATAAATACAAATTTTACAAGGTCCCTTCTGACTATGTAGTCGAATTCCAAGAATACGATTGGTCATTAAATGATAGATAAATAAGGGTATTTATCGTTTAGGTTTCTTTATGGATACCTAACGATGAACAACCGAAAGCAAATATTGATTATTCTTGGCGGTATTGCGCTTGCAATAGTTCTTATTGTATCAAATATAAGACCACAACATGATGTGGAGAATATCACACCGGCATCACAAAAAAAGCCGAAGCAAAATACTCCGGCTCTTCTTGACGGTTTATTATGACTCTTTAGTTACCCAACTTAAATAATCTATATCCGATAGAAAGTTGGAAAGTCTGATTTTTGACTTCAGTACCAAATCCATCGTCATTATCAGATAGACCAAATACATATCTCGCTGTGAAATTCAACCCGAAAGGTGCATCCCATCCAGCCCCTACTGCAGCTGAAAGATCAGAGTTTTTGATATCACTCTTGATATCATTTCCGCTACCATCTTCTGCATTCAATAAAACTCCAAATTGAGGACCAGCTTGTAGATTTAAACCGGCAGGAAAATAGAACTTCAGCATCACTGGCACATTAACGTAATCTAAATTCACTTCACTTGCTCCTGAAAGATCCGAACCCTGCTTTGAAAATAGTACCTCTGGTTGAACTCCGATATTTGCAAACTTGATTAGTCCGTAAGCTCCTGCATGAAGAGCCGTTATTGATTCTGATCCAGAAATATTGGTATTTGCAAAGTTTGCACCTGCTTTTATCCCTATAGAAACAGATGCCTGACTAAATGCTCCTATTGATACTAGTGCTAATATTAGCGTTAATAAAGTCTTTTTCATAAATGTTTTTGTTTTGTATATGTAAAGTAAAAGGTATGGTACACCTAAAAAATAGGCACAAAAAAAGGGTGAAAAACACCCTTTTTAGACATATCTATATATTTCGTTTATAAGGCTACGCCAATAAACGATTTGAAAGCCAATCCCATCAAACCGGTGATGAGCATCGTAATCCCCAAGCCTTTTAAACCATCAGGGACGTGTGAATATTTTAGCCTTTCTCTAATAGCTGCAAGCGCAATTATTGCAAGGAAAAATCCGGTACCAGATCCAAACCCAAATGCAGTTGCTTCTACTATTGTATAATCTCTTTGAACCATGAATAATGAAGATCCAAGGATAGAGCAGTTTACAGCAATCAAAGGAAGGAAAATACCTAATGAACCATAAAGTGAAGGAGAGAATTTCTCAATGATCATCTCTACCAACTGTACCATTGCAGCGATAACGGCAATGAAGATGATGAACTGAAGGAATGTTAAATCGATACTGGCAAAATCACTACCTAACCATGATAACGCCCCCTCTTTTAATACTTTTTCCTGTATCAACCAGTTGATAGGAACAGTTATAGAAAGTACAAAAATTACTGCCATACCAAGTCCAAAGGCCGTTTTTACCTTTTTAGATACAGCCAAAAATGAACACATGCCTAGAAAATAGGCAAAGATCATATTGTCAATGAAAATTGCTTTTATAGCTATATTAAATGCTTCCATAATTCTTCTAGATTAGTGCTCTACGTAACCGTTTTTACTTCTTTGAATCCAAATAATCATACCCAGTAGGATGAATGCTCCAATTGAATCTACCATCAATCCGTTTGTTTGAAGTGTAGTTCCAAATAAGCCTCCAATCGCTCCATAAACATCTACTTCTAATGGTGTTCCCACAAACATGGTCCCACCCCCTAAAAGTTCTCTAAAGAACGCCACTACAAGAATGATCCACGCATATCCAAATCCACTACCAAAACCATCTAGAATTGAATCATATGGTTTGTTTGCCATAGCAAACGCCTCAAGGCGTCCCATTACAATACAATTGGTAATAATCAGTCCTACATATGCACCTAAGATTTTGTACATGTCATAGCTATATGCTTTAAGTACTTCGCTTACCAAGGTTACCAAGGTTGCGATAATAGCAAGCTGAACAATAATTCTTATCCTGTTTGGTATGATATTTCTCATTACCGAAGTAATGAGATTTGAAAATACAATCACAAAAATTACTGCAATTGACATGATCATAGTTGGCTTGAACTGTACTGTTACTGCCAATGCTGAACAGATTCCCAATACTTGAACCGTAATCGGGTTATCCTCATTTAAAGGATCAGAAACAATACGCTTTCTTCTCTTCGAGAATAATGGCTCTGCAGGTTCTTTTGCTTGTACTGCTACAGCTTCTTCTGCTACTTCTGCAATTTCGGTACTCATAGTTATTAGCTGTTTTGAGATTTAGTTTTTTGAATGAAGGCAGAATAGCACTGCAGATAATCAATCAACATTGCGTTCAACCCTTTTGCGGTCATTGTTGCTCCGGACATGCCATCTACTTCATGCTCATTCAATCCCGTATTTCCTTCTCCTTTGACCATTGTGATACTTTGTAATTCACCACTTGCGTCGTAAATCTTCTTACCTACGTATCTATCTTGAACTTTTACTTCCGTTATTCTTGCGCCAAGACCTGGAGTCTCGCCCTTGTGATCAAAGGCAATACCTTTCACCGTATTTAGATTACTTTCTAGAGCGATATAGCTAGAAACCCAATCCCAAAGTCCAGATCCGAAAGTTGGAAAAATATAAGACTCAATTTCACCAGATTCGTTCAAAAACATGAAAACCGGATAATTTCTATCCTGCGGATCTAGCTTTGAATTTTTCTGAATATTCACTTTTTCAGCAACCATTGGATTGCCTTTAGCA
Organism: uncultured Roseivirgaceae bacterium; assembly: GCA_964634415.1. Taxonomy (GTDB): domain Bacteria; phylum Bacteroidota; class Bacteroidia; order Cytophagales; family Cyclobacteriaceae; genus Ekhidna. Next base: position 5,690 of record CAZWLS010000127.1, read on the forward strand.
TCCGTTGTCACCTCATTTCCATTGATATCTACAACGATGGACTTTACCTTCTCATCATAAATTCTAAGAATCTCATTCGGATCCTCGATAGCAGAAATATCCATTACTGCTCCTAAGATCTTCTTCTTAGTATCAAGCTCAACCTGCTTGTCCTGCAAAGGCTTCAGCCCTACTGAGGTAAGGGATAGCGCACCTCCAAATACTACCGTCAAACCGATAGCAAATAGAATTACATATAAATTAGACTGTCGCACGTTTTAATCTTCGTTTTTTGTTTGCTTCAACAACATAAAAATCAATAAGTGGGGCGAACACGTTCATAAACAAGATCGCCAACATAATACCTTCTGGATATGCAGGGTTAATCACTCTGATCAACACAGTAATAACACCAATTAAGAAACCATAGATCCATTTTCCTACTTCAGTATGCGAAGCACTTACAGGATCTGTCGCCATAAATACAGCTCCGAATGCCAATCCTCCGATTACCAAATGGTAATGAGCCGGTAACTCCATAAAACTATTACCTCCTGTTAGATTGAATAATCCTCCCATAGCAAGTGTTCCTAGTACCACACTAAGCATAATCTTCCAACTTCCTACTCCTGTAGCAATTAGAATAAATGCTCCAATTAGGCACATCAATGTTGATGTCTCACCAATACTTCCCGGGATAATTCCTATGAACATATTCCAGAAATCAAACATTCCTGCGGCCCAGTGACCTGAAACTGCCTGCATCATGTCTGTACCATTTGCTGCAGCCTCTGCGCCATACGCTAAGATGGTCGCTCCTGAGAATCCATCAACTGGAGTTTTATCTCCAAAGTAGGTCCATACATCACCTGAAATTTGAGATGGATAAGCGAAATAAAGGAACACTCTTGCTGTTAGTGCTACGTTGAGAATGTTCATTCCTGTTCCTCCAAAAACTTCTTTGCCAATTACAACTGCAAAAACTGTTGCTAATGCCACTTGCCATAAAGGGATAGTAGCTGGCATAATAAGTGGAATAAGCATTCCTGAAACTAAAAATCCTTCTTCAATTGGACGATTATAAATCACACAAAAAGTGAATTCTGTCAATAATCCAACACCGTACGAAACTGCAAGAATCGGAATAACTTTTAGGATACCTATCCAAAACTTATCAAGGATCGAAGCTTCAACTCCTGTTGCAATGAAGTGTTGATGTCCAACGTTCCACATACCAAAGATGAGACATGGGATCATAGCAATCACCACAGTAAACATCAATCTTTTTAGATCGGTGGCATCTTTGATTTGTGTTCCTTTTTTTCCAGTTATTATGTCTGGAGCAAAAAAGATTGTTCTGTGTCCCTCGTAAATCGTATGGAACTTTTCAAACTTCCCCCCTTTCTCAAAAAGCGGCTTAATTTGATCGAATTTGTTCTGCAAAAACTTCATTCCTGCTTATCCTTCTTTAATTAAATCAATTCCTTCTCTAAGTATCTCTTGTAGAGGATTCTTAGATATATCTATAAACTCGCACAGCGCAACATCCTCCTCAATCACCTCATAGATTCCTAGCGCTTCCATATCGTCATAGTCTTCAGCTAAAATGGCTTTAAAAAGGTATGTAGGAAGAATATCCATTGGCATAACCTCCTCAAAAGCGCCAGAAATAACAAAATTTCTTTCCTCACCATGCGTGTTAGTATCTACTTCGAATTCTTTCTTTCCATTCAAGAAAGTAAGCATACCAAATGCTTTGTGGAAGCTTAATTTTTTAGTTGATGGTAAGATCCAACCCAAAAATTCTTCATATTTCCCTTCCGGAATCGCTGTCACTTGGTTGTGATAATTCCCCAGGTATCCTTCAACTCCCACTCCTTCTCCAGTAAGTACATTACCAGAGATTACGCGGTTGTTATCCCCTTCTATCGAAAGTTTATTCAAAGAGGCACCGGCAAACATCTTCGCATAGCCTCTTTCTTTCATTTGAGATCCTGTAAGTGCAACAAGTCTTGAAGTGTCGTATACACCTTCTATGAAGAGCTTTCCTATTATTGCTACCCCAACTGGGCTAACTGTCCAAGCGATTTCTCCTTTAGACATTGGATCAAGGTGATGTATTTGCACTCCTACGTTACCTGCTGGGTGCGGTCCGTTTACCTTATTGAGCTGAACATTTTTCGCACTAGAGAAAATCTGTGATACTTCAGCATTAGCATCAATATTTAGATGAACGGTACCTGTTGTAAATTTTTTCAGTATGTCAAGTCCAGCTTGAAAATACTGCTCTTGCCCCTGTAAAACATAATTGTAGTCTGGAGCAAGAGGGCTACTATCAAAAGCAGAAATAAAAATTGCTTTCGGGCTATCAGCAGGATTGGCAACTATTCCGTAAGGTCTTTGGATGATGTTGGTCCATCCTCCGGACTTCTTAAGTTGCTCAAGTGCATCTTCTTTTGATACTCCTGAAATTTCTGATGCTGCATAGCTTTTGAATTTTTCAAATTCAACTTGCTTATCAGCTAGAATCTTAATTTCTAGTACTTTTCTTTTTTCACCCCTCTTTATTTCAACGATTTCACCACTCACTGGAGAGGTGTAAAGAATATCTTCTTCATTTCGTTCGAAAAATACCGGTGAACCTGCTTTTACATTGTCGCCTTCTTTTACAACCAATTTAGGTCTATTCAAACCACTAAAATCGGTTGGTTTTAGCGCGAAAGTATCCGGTTGGGTAACTTCAATTGTTTTGTTTTCTGCCTTTCCGGCAAGGTTTAAATCAAAACCTTTTTTCAGCTTAATTGTCTGAGACATATTTCTTTCTTGGGAGAACGTCTAAAAAACGAGGCAAACTTAATCAATATCAGTTTTAACGCCTGTCAAAATCCTAATAAAAAAGCGTAAATATCAACTTAGTAATTAGAAACCAATATTTAATCAAATAGTTTGGTTGCTAAGAAACTACTGGTTCATTCTCTTGTAAGAAATCAGCAACCTGTTCCATAAGCCATGTAGGAGTGGATGTCGCACCACAAATCCCTACAGAATCATTATGCTGAACCCATGTGAGATCTATCTCCTTTTCACTTTCAACAAAATAACTTCTCGGATTATTGGAAAGACACACATTATATAGGGCCTTACCATTCGAACTCTTTCTACCTGCAACAAAAATGATTACGTCGTGCTTCTGTGAGAATTTCTCCATATGAGGCTCTCTGTTGGAAACCTGCCTACAAATGCTATCATTCGCGTTAAAATCATCTGCAACCGATAATAGCCCTTCATTTTCTATTCGACTTTCAATTTCATCCTTAATGGAATAAAACCCTTTGGTACTCTTTGTTGTCTGCGAGTAAAGGGTTATTGGCCTTGAAAAATCTATTTTATCTAGATCCTCAGTGCCCATAATAATTATTGCCTCATTTGAAGTTTGACCAGTCAGCCCTATAACTTCTGCATGACCTGGCTTACCGTATATGACTAATTGCCCGTCTTTGCTTTTAGCTATATCATAGGCATTCTTTACTCTGTTTTGCAACTTCAATACAACTGGACAAGAAGCATCTACTAATTCAATATTATTCTCTATCGCAATCTGATAAGTCTCGGGTGGCTCACCGTGTGCCCTGATTAATACTTTGCAGTCTTTTAGATGCTTTAGCTCGTCTCTTGTGATGGTTCTTAAACCTTTGTTGTAGAGTCTTTCGACCTCCATTGAATTATGAACAATATCTCCAAGGCAATACAATTGCTGTCCGGTAGCCATTTCATCCTCAGCCATTTGAATGGCAAATTCCACACCAAAGCAATACCCTGAATTTTCGTCTATCTCAATTTTCATAAATTATTGATTCTGCCATTGAAACAATTTTATCGATCTGCTGAGTTAAAGTTAAGTTAGAAGTATCAACCTCTATAGCATCAGAAGCCATAGTTAGTGGGCTATCTTTTCTTGTACTATCGATACGATCCCTTTCTTTTAAATTCTCTTTAATTACTTCTAAAGATTCATTTATTCCCTTTTTCTCCAACTCTTTTCTTCTTCTTTCAGCACGAATATCCATATCAGCGGTCATAAATACCTTTAATTCAGCTGCAGGAAAAACAACGGTTCCTATATCCCTGCCGTCCATTACTACTCCTTTGTTATCGCCCATCTTCCTTTGTTGTTCAACAAGTTTGGTACGAACTTCAGAAATAGCACTTACTGGACTTACATTATGATTCACTTCCATCGTACGAATTTCTGCGTCTATATTTTTCCCGTTTAACACCACTGATGTCCCTTCGAATGAAATATCGCAAGATCTTAGTACTTCCTTCAAATCATCTATTTTTTCGAACGGAATGTTATTGCTAAGAAAGTAATAAGTAACCGCACGATACATAGCACCACTGTCGATATAAGTATAACCTAGACGCGATGCAACTTGTTTTGCGGTAGAACTTTTTCCTGTGCCTGAATAGCCATCTATTGCGATTACAATCTTCATCAGCAATCTTTAATTGGACAAGGCATTGGCTTACCTCTCTTGACTTTCTTTTTATTCTTTTTATGCGAAGTAGAAGGGCCCTTTCTGCATCCTTCGGATCCAATCAGGATTGCACCTAAAAACAGCATGAATATGACCCTTGAAAACCTCATGATATTCCTGCAACCTCCATTTGTCTATCAACTTTCTTAACAAGACCTTGTAATACTTTACCAGGACCACATTCTGTGAAACTTGAAGCTCCGTCCGCAATCATATTTTGAACCGACTGTGTCCATCTCACCGGTGATGTTAACTGTAGTACAAGGTTCTTTTTTATTGACTCAACATCTGAATATCCTTTGGCATCAACATTTTGATACACTGGGCATTTCGGATTATTAAAGTTTGTATTCTGTATTGCCTCCGCCAACTCTTCTCTAGCAGGCTCCA
>CAZWLS010000128.1:0-10533 GCA_964634415.1 uncultured Roseivirgaceae bacterium
ACATACCTCAGTAATACTTATCTGTTTTTCAGATAGTAATTTTGAAGCATGCACAAGTCGATATTCATTTAAAAACTGAGTGAATGTCTTATGAGTCATTTTTTTAAAGTATCTGCAGAATGAGGGCTCAGTCATACTCACCAGGTCGCAGATTTCTGATAAAGAAATTGGATTCTTGAAATTTTCTTTCACATGGTTTAAGACTTTATTAAGTCGATCATTGTCTTGTATGTTGGCTACTAAAGAAAATCCATTAGCATTGAGGATTTTGTAATCAGTGGATTGTGATAAGTCCTTTAGAATTTTTATTAAGTGTAATATTTGATTGAATTTATCCATTTCCACAAGCTCCTCTAGCTGAGCACCAATGTGCTCTTTGTCGGTATTCCCAAAAGCCAATCCTCCTTTAGCTTTTTCAAATAAGCTGTAAATTCCTTTCATCTCGGGTATTTTGAAGAATTGGTCACCCAAGAAATCAGGAAGCATCTGAACTACTATCTCACATTTATAGTGACTTAGTCTATTTGTAAACCCTTCATGCGGAAGGTTCGATCCAATCAAGACAAGTTCTCCATCGTTGAAGTAAGAAAGGTGGCTTCCGATATGTCTTTTTCCATTTCCTCCTTTTACGTAAACCAATTCCAACTCAGGGTGGAAGTGCCAGTACGGCATGGAATTTCTTTGATTTTCATGAAAGTGACGAATCAGAATTGATGCATCATGAGGTAAGACAACTTTTTCAAGCGGTGGTCTGGTCAATTTTTTAGATGCAGCAACATTTACTTTCAATGTGATTTTGTTTAATGAACTTGAATTTTATTGTAAAAATCTTCAATGAAATTTGATTTTACTATCATTTCATGCATTAAATGTTAATATTCCATAGATATATGATAATTGTGAGGTGTTTGTGCTCCTTTTCGTCGTCTAGGTTTGTAATGTCTTCAAATCAAAAACAGAATAATATGAAACAGGCATTCAAATTAATGATGATCACAATTACATTGATTGTATCAGCAGCACAAACATCGCAAGCGAATTCTACACTTAATGTTTTAGCAATTGGCGATATGAAATTACAAGTGAAGATGTCTAACATTCAAGGTAGAGCAACTTCATTCATCAAGGATGAAAATGGGAAAATTCTTAGTAGAAAGAGAGTGAAAATTGGAGAAGAAGTTAATCTTATATACGATGTCTCTGACCTAACTGATGGAGTCTATTTCCTAACATTAAAAGATGAGAGTAAAAGTCAGACTGTCCCATTCAGATTAATTGGTGACGAAATTAAAGTTCAGTCAGAAGATTTTAAGAAGACATTTTTTCCAAAACTCGTAAAAGAAGAAGACGAAATGTTGGTGAAGTTGCTATCAGATGAATCAAACGATCTTCATATTGATATAAGATCAAGCAATGGAGATCACCTTTATTATGAGAGGATCGAAGGAAAGATCGGACTAATAGGAAAGCGATTTAAATTCAATCCTGGTTCTTATCTGGTTTCAATCTCTAGTAATGATTACGCAGAAACTACACCAATAACTTTTGAATAAGAATCAGCTATGTAAGACTCCGATTGAATGATCGGAGTTTTTTTATATAAGTGAAACTACACTTTACCGGTAAGGAACCGCAGCTTACCGATTTCCTATTTCAGTGTTTGCCTCTCATAGCGAGTTTTGAGTATCAATTTAAAACTCAAAGGTTATGACGCGACAAGAAAATACAGACTCAAAAGTATGGCTAGGTTTAGTCCTAGTATTGATTGGAGGTTACTTCTTATTAGACAACCTCTATTTGATTCCATCATTTTTACCTTATTGGCTGTTCAGTTGGGAAATGATTTTCATCCTGATAGGAGGATCAATGCTAGCTACGAGAAGAAGAGAAGGATTTGTTTTTCTGGGAATAGGGGCTTTCTTCCTTCTTCCAGACATCATAGGCATTCCTCATTTTCATTTTAGTGACTGGTGGCCAGTTATTTTGATTGCAGTTGGAGTCTCTTTTTTTTTAAGAAGACGAAGCTATGAAAGTGTAGAACCAGTAAGTGACGAATACTTTGAAAGCACTTCGATTTTTGGAGGAGCAGAAAAATCTATCACTACACGGAATGTAAAAGGGGGACGAATCAATTCAATATTCGGAGGTTCAGAATTAAACATGCTTCACGCTGAACTGGGACAAAAAGAAGTAATGATAGACTGCTTATGTGTATTTGGAGGCAACGAAATAATAGTTCCAAATGACTGGACTGTAGTGAATGAAATGTTCGTGATTTTTGGAGGCTACTCTGATAAACGAGCGACGGTTTCTGGAGAGAAGCAAGATCCAGATAAAGTAATAAGACTAAAAGGGATGATCCTATTTGGTGGGATGGAACTAAGAGGTGGTTAAGTCTTAATGATTCGTTTAATACCTTTAGGACTAATTCAAACCTAACCAATAATGAAGCACCCAGTACTGAGCGGTTTTGGCTATAAATTATACATCGGAGTATGGTTGGTAGTCATGGCTGTTCATAGCTCGGTGCTTTATTTTTTTTATGACTTTCAAGCTACGATAGCAATAGCTGACAGTGTAGTTCATAATCTAATCTTTGGAGCAATTGCTCCTGGATTTTGGTTTATCGTTACTTTCGGAGGAATAAACAAAGATGAACTTTCACTAATCGGAACGCACTTAGGAGCGGCTATTCTTACCATTTTAGTGTGGGTGTCGCTATCCAGTTTTACACTCAATTCCTTTTTCAATCAAGATTTCGCCTTCATCTCATTTCTGAAAGAATCTAGTATATGGAGGGTGATTGTAGGAGTGCTATTTTACAGCATCAGCGTTTTGATTTTTTACTTGATCAAGTACTATCAGGATATGCAGAAACGTCTCAATCGTGAGTTGGAGTTGCAAAATCTGCTTAAAGATTCTGAACTACGGATGTTAAAATCTCAGATCAATCCGCACTTTATATTTAATAGTCTTAATTCCGTTAGTGCGCTTACCGTTTCTCAACCTGAGAATGCAAGAAAGATGGTCATTAAGTTAAGTGACTTTCTAAGATACTCATTAGGCAAAGGCAATAGTGAATTAAACGCTCTCGATCAAGAAGTAAAGAATGCATCTCTTTATTTAGATATTGAAAAAGTACGTTTTGGAGATAAACTCAATTTTGTAAAAGAAGTATCTAATGATTGTGATGGCGTGAAGATTCCTAACCTCATTTTACAACCACTTTTTGAAAATGCGATAAAGTATGGTGTCTATGATAGCATCGATCCAGTGACCATCCATTTAAAGGGCGAAAAGCATGATGATATGGTACATATCACTATCAGAAATGATTTCGACCCTTCTTCTGTAACACCTAAAGGTGAAGGCATTGGTCTAGCGAATGTTAAGAAAAGACTTAATTTGGTTTATGGCAGAAATGACTTGATAGATATAAGAAAAGGAAAGGCTGAGTTTTTAGTGACTTTAAAGATTCCAATTGAATTATCTGATGACACGAATTAGAACATTAATAATAGATGATGAGCACTTAGCTCGTGAGATCATCAGGGGCTATCTAAATAATGATGATGAAATCGAAATAATTGGTGAATGCGATAATGGTTTTGAAGGCTATAAACTAATCAATGAGTTGAAACCTGATTTGATTTTTCTTGACGTTATGATGCCTAAATTAACCGGCTTTGAAATGTTGGAGCTGATTGAACAACCACCTGTAATTGTTTTTAGTACAGCCTACGATGAATATGCAATTAAGGCCTTTGAGCAAAACGCCGTAGATTATCTTCTTAAGCCATATGATGAATCAAGATTTGTTGAGGCACTATCCAAAGCAAAGGCGAAGCTCAATACAAATGGACAGGGTAGCGAGACCTTAAACAAAGTAATAGAACAACACCAAGATAAGACAGAGGTGTTATCAAGAGTTGCTGTAAGGACAGGTTCAAAGATTCATATCGTAGCCATTGATAAAATCAAATATCTGGAAGCTCAAGATGATTATGTGAAGCTTTATACAGATGAGGGGAATTTTTTAAAGCAGCAGACAATGAAATTCTATGAAAGCCATTTGCCTCAAGATGACTTCCTTCGAATTCATAGATCTTACATCATTCGCTTAAAAGAGATTAGTCGCGTAGAATTAATGGGCAAAGATTCTCATGTAGTTCTTCTTCAGGATGGAACTCAACTATCCGTTAGCCGTTCCGGATATACACGACTTAAAGAAGTTCTCAATTTTTAGTGATTTTTATATAACTATAAAAATAGTTGTATAATTATAAATATAGTTATAGTATTGTGTTATGAAGGAATTGACCAAAGCAGAGGAGCAACTTATGCACTACCTCTGGATGTTGAAAAAAGCATATTTAAAAGACATTGTGGAGCAATATCCAGTACCTGCTCCAGCGTATACTACAATATCAACGGTAGTAAATGTCCTTGTAAAGAAGGGCTTTATTGGCTTTAATACGCATGGAAAATCAAGAGAGTATTATCCGCTCATCTCTAAAGAAAAATATACACAACAGTCAATGAACGGTCTGATGACTAGCTTTTTTGACAATTCCGCTAAGAAATTCGCATCCTTTTTTACTTCGCAAAAGGACTTATCTGTAGAAGAGTTACAAGAAATTAGGAAACTAATTGATGATCAAATAGAAAAAAGGAAGTCATGAATGAGGTCATCATATACTTACTCAAGGTAATAGCCATTCATGGGCTATTTTATGTATTCTATCGGCTGGTTTTGAAAAACTCAGGGCGACATGTTTTGAATAGATTTTATCTCCTAGGGGCGCTTATTATAGCATTTTTTATTCCACTAATTGAGATATCACTCCCTGATCAAAGTTATCAATCAGACACATCAGTTATTATGTGGTTAGCAGAGCCGGCATATGATATGAACATGGAACTGGTGCCAGTAGAACAAAAAACGACCAGCACGTATTGGTTTCTAATTCCATTAGGAGTTGGGATGATTTCTGTCATTTTTATCTTCAGGTCAATCATCTACTTAGCGTTATTGGCAAGACTCCAAAAGAGATCTGAATACATTAATAAGCATTGGTTCAGGTTATTTAAAATATCACAAGATCGTCCGTTCAGTTTCTTTTCAAACGTTTTTATGCCAAGGACTCTTTTTGGCAGTGATTCTTTTGATCAGATTTTGGCGCATGAATGTGAACATGTAAGGCAGCGACATTCGATTGATCGCCTGCTCACGGATTTTGTTGTTTCACTGTTTTGGTTCAATCCCTTCATCTATTTGTATCGAAACGCACTCATCGAAATCCATGAATATCAAGCTGATGAGGTGGTCCTTGATCGGTTCAATGATCCGGTGGGATATCAGGAAATTTTATTTTCTCAGCTCCAATCAGCACAATACTCGGGTTTGGTGAGTCATTTCAATTTTTCAATGATCAAAAAAAGGATTGTAATGATGAACAAACAACGTAAAATGTCTGGGTGGGTCTACTTATTGACTGCACCAGTTATGCTAATGGTGGTATTTGCTTTTTCTAGCAAAGAGGCCATGAAGCCGATTAATGAGGTTGGCGATGAAATTGCTGCCATAATTGGACCAGAAAACGGTATAGAGTGGCCCGAATTATCAATAGCAGATATCTTATCGACTCAAACTATAACTCGACATGAATCTTCGCAGGATGATAACGTACCTTCTATTTCTCCGATAAAGAATGAAGATCTAAACCGAATGGCCTCTGGCTTCGGGATGAGGATGCACCCGATTTACAAAGTAAAAAAGATGCACCTTGGTATGGATTTTTCGTGTCCGACTGGAAGTGAAGTACGTGCAACTGCAGATGGAAAGGTGATTAAAATATCCTCCAACCCTAAAGGTTATGGAAACTTAGTTGTAATTGCCCATGGTGACGATTACCAAACGAAGTACGCACAGCTCTCAGAATTTAAGGTGAAAGAAGGAGATGTGGTGAAGAAAGGAGATCTTATTGCTTTATCAGGAAATTCAGGAATGTCTACTGCTCCGCATTTACATTATGAAGTATTAAAAGATGGAAAGCATGTCGATCCAGCCAATTTCATTAAAGATTATGACTTGATTCCTCAATCAACGAAGGCAAGTGGGACAGCTCATGTTGAGATTAATAAAGCTGAGTATGAGAGACAGTTGGCTGAGCAAGAGCGAAAGATTGCAGAAAAGCAACAAATGCTGGCAATGCGAGAAAAAGAATTGGCAATGAAAGAAATGGAGTTAGCCAATAGTTCAGCACAAGAAGCCATTGAAAAGCAAAAGCTTGATGAGGAGAGAAAAGAAATTGAAACAAGAATATTAAATGAGAAGCTGAAGTTTGAAGATCAAAATCAGAATCCTACTATTCGTTTTAATGACAATATGAAACCTCTATTTGTAATTGATGGAAGAGTGGTCGACGAGATTGAGGATTTAGATCCAAGTGATATTGAGCAAATTGAGGTACTAAAAGGTAAGAGCGCTAAGGATAAATATGGGAAAGATGGCAGAGATGGAGTAATAAAGATTACCACAAAAAACAAAAACAAGCAAAAGTCAAAAAATAAAGGGAAGGAGAAAGTAAAGGCAAAGGATAAGCAAAAAGGTAAATCAAAGATTAAGAGTGCGTACAATCGAAAGGTCTTGATCGAAACACAAAAATCTATCTTGCTCAATAGGACTATTCTATTGAAAAGAACTACCTAGAAAACTACTTTCTAAGCAAAGCATTTACCTTGTCCCGATAGGATTGACCTATCGGGATTTTTATTTCCCCAATTTTGGCTTGATTGCCTTCTAAATATTCAAGTTGGGTCAATGCAATTATGAATGACTTATGAACCCTAAGGAAATTTTTAGGAAGCATCTCTTCAAGCTTTCTCAATGTCTCATTGATGATCAATGTTTTACCTTCTTCTAGATGTAGTTTCACATAGTCTCCAATAGATTCGAAGTAGAGTATTTTATTAAAATTGATTTTATGTGTTTTCTTATCGGCTTTGAGCATTATAAAATCAGCAGTTTGACTTTCACGCTGATCGACTTGGACTTTATTGACTGCTTTGACAAAGCGCTCAAACGAGAATGGCTTGAGTAGGTAATCGACGGCTTCAAGTTCAAACCCTTCTACGGCATGATTGGAGTACGCAGTGGTGAAGATGACTTTAGGCTTCTGAGATAATGACTTGTAGAAATTGATGCCTGACAACTTTGGCATGTTAATATCCAAAAAGAGTAAATCGATCTGTTCTTGACCAAGCCAGTCGAGTGCCTCCATTGCATCCGAACAACAGGCTACTAGCTCTAGTGTTGGCATATCTTCTACGTAAGACTCAAGAACCTCTCTTGCCAATGGCTCATCGTCAACAATCAAACATCTAATCATTACCACTTAATTTCAATTGAAACCTCAAATTGTTCTTTTGTTTCATTTACCTGCATGGTTGCTCGATCTCCATAGATAAGTTTAATTCTTTTTCTCACGTTTTCTAGGCCAATACCTCCGTATTTCGATTCTTCCATATCATCTACTTGACCTTTGTTATTAAGGATATGGAATAAAAGATTTTTCTTATTGTTGTTAAGGCTGATTTTCACATAATTTTCTCCCTTTTCTCCTTTCAATCCATGTTTAAAACTATTCTCAACAAGCGGGAAAAATAAGAGTGGAGCAACCATTCTATTTTCCATTTCACCGATTGTCTCAAAGGTAATTTTAGCGTCTTCGTTGATTCTTAATCGTTGGAGATCGAGGTAATCGTTTATGGATTCAATTTCTTTCGCCAATGATACATCTTCAGAAACCTCGTAAATCATGTATCTCATTAGATTAGAGAGTCTAAGTATAGCATCAGGCGTTTTATCACTTTTCTTACGCGCCAGAGAATACATACTGTTCAAGCTATTGAAGAGAAAGTGAGGATTGATTTGCATCTTCAGCGAATTCAATTCAAGTGCTAATTTCTCCTTTTCTAAGTGTTGCAATTGATACCATGATTTAGACAATCTTAACAAGGTAGTTATTGCCCAATATATTGCAAATATGGTCAGTAGTACATCCATATCTGTGAATGATACCATATAGAAATCAGTAGGCATGATAGGAATTAGTATCTCAAAAACTAACTCGTGTAAGAAATACGCAAACGCGATATTAAAGGCACTAAGTAAAAGATAGACTAGGTACCTTTCTTTTAAGAGAAATTTAGGAACATGGTAGTTGAGGTTTAAATAAACGAGGACTAAAAGTGGCACATGAAAAAATGCAGAATAAACAAAATCTATAATCTTGATTTCACTAGAGATGGAGAAGTAGCTACCAACTGCATAAAAGGAAAGTACCCAGAATGCTAGGTGCAGTACTTTGTTGCCAAATAAAATACTCTTGACTTTTTCCATTACAAAGAGGCTCTTTTATAGGTTTCTCTATGGTCAAACACAGATTCATCATCAGAATACTTATCAAAGAATTTTTGAAGCTCTTTAGGTTGTGCAGTGATTAGAATGGTTCCTTCAACGTTTTCATGACGTAGTCTTATCAGATTACTCTCAAACAAGTCGTTAAGCTTATCTAAATCGAAGTGAATCATTGTAAACTCATTTTCAGTGAGTTCCACTTTGTAAAAAGTGTGTACCGGAAAGTAATTGTCTGAAAAATTCTTGGAATCGTACTCAGTAATAGGGTAAAGATCTAGGAATAAATCTTCACCTATCTCAACCAAATGAGCAGTGTATGATGTTTCTGTTTCTTCCTTTTCATTGACTACTGTGAGGTGATAACTTTTTTCCTCAAACACTGCCACGGAACCTTTGTATTCCGTGATTTTCGGCTCTTCATCTTGGTCGGAGATATCTTCCTCATCTATTGATGCTACTTCTTCATCTTCCTCATCATCGCTATTCAAGCGAGCTCTGAGCGTTTGTCTCACCGAATCTTCATCATATACTTTTTTGCCGTCGATCATTACGAAAATAGGATCATTGGACCTTATTGTTAGGTCTTCATCTACTACCATCACATATTTATATTGCTCTTCTACCTCTTCTTCCTTACCATCATTATCACCTCCTTGTCGTATTATCATGTACTCATCTTCACCAAGATCCCACATACCCAAAAGTTCTTCTTTAAAGACCAATGTGTCTTCGGTGTAGATAGGGAAGAGAGAGTATACGCATGAATTTAGTAGCACTGCTAAAAACCCTAATAGTACTAATGTTTGCTTCTTCATAATTGTAGCTTTCGAGTTAAAGTTAATTGATGTGGTCTATCGTTCAGAACTAGTCATTGAAGCCAATACTTTATCATAGTATTTGAAGTTGTCAGGTACCATGGTAGCCTTTCCATTTTCGTTTCCTACTTTGTAATGTGTGCCATCGATGATTTTTTCAATAATCCCTTCCTTGTTGATAAAGAAATTTTTCGGATACCCGTCGATACCTAGTTCTTCAAAAATGCCAGAGCCATCTGCTATTCTTTGATATTCCAGTGAGTGTCTTGCAAAAACTTTATTTACTTTTTTACTGCTTTCTGGAGCTATTGCAAGAAACATTACCTCCTGACCATACTTTTCTTTTAATTGATCGAGTTCAGGGAATTCTTCGATGCATGGTCTGCAAGTCACACTCCAGAAATTGATATGTACGATTTTCCCTTGGAGATCTTTATTTGAGACTACATTGCCTTCAAGATCCGTCAGGGTAAATGAAGGGAGCTTCTTTCCAGTCCATTTGGCAATGAATTCATTGTTGTCATCAGTTTCATATGCTCCCAAATTTCTTTCAGGTTTTACTTGTACACTAAAGCCTTTTGCTTCCATCGCTTGCTTACGCTTAATGATGGTAGAATCATTGGCATCTCCGTAGATAGTAACTTCAAGTTGTGCATGGGCACACAATGAAACGATAATTATAAATAGGTATGTGGTTAGCTTTTTCATTTCGCATTTTGTTTTGTTGAACATGATACGAAAGTGGGATTTTGGCTTACCGTAGAGAAATTTTATCTGTGAACACAAAAAAAAGAGGGGTGAACAATAAAAAAAGGCGCTGAACAAAGCTCAGCGCCTTCCTCAAAATATATTTTAATATCAGCGAAGCATATATTCAAACAATCCAGTTAGAACTTCAGACGCCCCAATATAGATGCCAACTCCATAGGTTACGTGCCTTACAGATAGGTTTTTTATTACATAGGGCAATCCGCTAATATTTGCCATTGTGAATCCCGCACCAATAATTAGTGCAGCTATGATCGTTAAATATGGGTTCGAAGAAAAGATTAGTGCAGCTACGCCAATAGCAAGAACTACAAAGCTGCTTATGATAACATTTTTCAGGTCCGATTTAGCTATCCGCTTACTAATAAGGAACCCTGAAAAAGCACAAAGTCCGAGAATAGCGAATGAGATGTAGCCTTCATATTCAGTAAATCCTGGAAATCGTGTAGCAAAGTGTTCTGGTAAAAATTCAACTAAGAAGGCCTTACCTAATCCCAGGAATAAACCAACAACAACAATAGCTAAATA
>CAZWLS010000129.1:0-10406 GCA_964634415.1 uncultured Roseivirgaceae bacterium
TAATAAGCAAGCATTTACTTCTTATCAAAGAACCATGAGAAACGGAAATGAGGTATTGCGTAATCATATTGGAACTAAGCACACTGATCATGTAGTAAATGTTATATCACAAGTCCCAGAAGGAGGGAACCATAAAGACCTTCCTCCCGGTGTAGGGGATTCAAGAATTTTCAATGAGGCTTGGACAAGGTATCACAGCAAAAAACCCTCTAAAACTATCGATACCGGTCATAGAAATCATTTCCATTACAAATGGAATAGAGTACCAAGTGTTCGCGAAAATGCGAGACTCCAATCTTTTCCGGACAGCTTTACATTTCTTGGAAATAAAACTCAGCAATACAGACAGGTGGGTAATGCAGTCCCACCACTCCTGGGTAAAGTAATTGGCGACCAATTAATGAGATACTTAAATGAAACTGAATAAAATAGATTTGTTTGCAGGATGCGGGGGGCTAACGGATGGGTTTCTGCAAACAGGATTTTATAATAGCCTTGCGGCAGTTGATTGGGAGCTACCTACCATCAATACCTTAAGAAACAGATTAGAAGCAAAGTGGGGATATTACTCCACTCAAGATTCAGTAATACATTTTGATATACAAAGAACGGAGGAATTAATTCAAGGCTTCAAAGACGACCATTTTGGAAGCAGTGTTGGATTAGACCGAATTATTGACAGTCCGGTTGATCTTATTGTCGGAGGTCCGCCCTGTCAGGCATATTCAATTGCGGGAAGAGTGCGCGATGCGAATGGGATGCAAGATGATTATAGAAACTATCTTTTTGAGAGTTATGTGAAAATCGTTGATCATTTTCAACCCCAGGCATTCGTTTTCGAAAATGTCGAAGGTATTCTCTCAGCACAACCAGGAGGAATCCCCATTGTAAATAGAATTACAAAGGCATTTAATGACATTGGGTATGAAATAACCGATAGTTTAAAAGAGAATGCTCTGTTTGACACATCTTTCTACAATGTTCCCCAGAAAAGGAAGAGAGTAATAATTTTTGGCGTTAAGATCGACAAAAACTCAGAATCGAAGGTTAGGGAATTCTATCACCGAATGAAATTGAAAGCAAGCGCCAAACCCATGTCAGCAAAATCAGCTTTTGAAGGGTTACCAAAGATTTGTCCTGACAATACCAGTAAAGCATCACATTCAGTAGAAACTAATGGTGAGCCAATTCCATTTAATCACGAACCAAGAAAGCATAATGAGCGTGATATAGAGATATTTAGATTGTTGGCGGAGGATATTAGAACTGGGAAAAATCAATATAAATCCAGCAGATCTTTAATTGATTTATACAAAGAAAGAACCGGTAAGAGTTCAAGATTCCATAAATACCATGTCATCAGAGAAGACAAGCCCAGTAATACAATACCCGCGCATCTTTACAAAGATGGATTAAGACACATTCATCCTGATCCTGCTCAAGCCAGAACCATCACTGTAAGAGAGGCGGCCAGATTACAATCCTTTGACGATGATTTTGAGTTTATTGGATCCAAAACAGATCAATACAAGATGATTGGTAATGCAGTCCCACCTCAATTTGCTAAAGTGATTGCACAGGCTGTGCATGAAACAATCTTTGGAGAAGAAAGCGTTGATCATCCTGCGATGCATGAAGTTGATTATAGCCAGGCTTAATTAGTTCCTTGTGAAAGAAGCCTGTTTCAAACTTTTTTCTCGTTTTTTCAAAAACTGAGGGAAAACGGTTCGTAATTAATTCGGATGTATATTACACTAAAAAGAAATCCGATGGTTAACATAACATTACTTACCCGTGATGGTAAAATGCATAAGACAGGTGGCCTCAATTGGGGATCTAATTTATTAAATCATACAAGGCCTTACGATTCTTATATACCTGTCCATATAGGAACAATTAGGGCTAATCCTGGCCTGTTCTACAGAAAGCCAGTAAATCAACAAGTTGTAAAATTCCAGTGGGATGATGGAACTGAGATGGAAGGATTGTTTGAGGGTAATGGACCCGACGGGTTTCCCAAGCAGATATCATCTACACCCCATAAAGATACATTAGGTGAGTACTTGCGAAACAGATTGGGTTTGCCCGCAAACCGACGCATAGAATTAGATGATTTGATAGCCTACGGAAGGACGACTGTCGGCATAGAAAGAATCGATGACCTAAATTATCGGTTAGATTTTAGTATTTAATTAATGTCAGATGCTATTTACCCAAGACTTAGAGGAGTTAATTTTTCATCGTCACGAGTTATATGATACCGATGAATTTATTGTGCTATCTGGTTACTTAGGTCCTAAGCCTGTAAAAAGACTTGACAATTTACCATTTAGAACAAAAGTCATCTATGGGATGTATGGATCAGAGGGAATTAAACCTTCTTTAAATAACTCGCTAATTGGGATTCACAATTCGACTGAAAAAGTGAACATATTTTATTCGAATCTTCCTGTACATTCTAAATGTTACATTTGGAAAAAACGTGGAGAAATAATACATGCCTTAATAGGATCAGCAAATTTTTCAGTGAATGGTCTTACAACACCTTTCCGCGAAGTCCTGGCAGAAACAACACATGATACATTTAGACCATTAAATGAATATGTAAATCATGTATTGAATAATTCCATTTCTTGTTTGGAAGTAGGTCAGGATCGAGTTGTTACTGAAGATTTACCATCAGAATATTGTTCTGTTACACTGTTGGGAAGGGATGGAGAAGTTCAAAATGCAGCAGGACTTAATTGGGGTCAAAACCCCACCAATCATACTACATTGAACGATGCGTATATTCCCATAAGAACTGCGCATATAAGAGATTTTCCTAATTTATTCCCACCAAAACAACTTAACCCCATGCAGACAGATAGCAGAGGTCGTTTACAAAGACATAATGACTCTGTTGAAATCATATGGGATGATGAAGTTACTATGGAGGGATTACTTGAAGGTTCTCAGCCTATTGATGATGTGATATATCCTAAACAAATAAGCTCATTTCCTGTTAAAGCAGAACTTGGCGAATACATTCGTAATAGAATTGGGGTTCCATCGGGTCAGCCTGTAAGAAGGCATCATCTTGAGGATTATGGAAGAACAGACATTAGAATATCACTATTATCTGACGGAGTTTACTACTTTGATTTTTCAGTCTAATTATTAAATGACAATGCGTCTGGAATTGAAAGCAGAATCCTGGACGCTAACTATTAGGAATAGCACCGAAGAAAATGATTTCTACAATTATTGGATCACACGGTCGCTGAAAGTATATTTATGTAGTCCATCTAGCTGTTTTGGAGTATGAATATGCTGTTCTTAGAAGATTCTATGATTAGAGAAATTCGCATTAACGAAAACTATTTAAGCCTTGGGAAATAAGTCGATTTGGAGATGGGTAGGGGAAGCCGTGTTGGTTTTTGGATCAGTAGTGGGTGCCTTTTACTTTGAAGACGTACGAGAGGATCTTAGGGAACAAGATCAGTACAAAAACCTACTTCTGAATCTCAGAAATGACATCCATGATGATGTATATGAATTCCGGGTCATGGGGGACACAGCGGTGGGTTCCTGTTGGCTTTGTAAAGACACGGCGGATCTTAACTACATAGAGAAATACTTACGCTTCTCTATCGGGGACAAGGAAAAGGCAACCAACCTGGTGTTGGAAATGGGTGTGGCACAGTATCCAAAATGGCGCTTTCCTAGTCCTTATTATCAAGAAATTATCCAATATTCCAATCAGATTGAGAGGGATTCGTTGCGCACCGATATCTCCTTTTACCATGAAATATACCTCTCTGAACATACAGACTATCAAACCCTCAACGAGCAGAATAATAGAAACATGTATCTGCTCCAAAAGAAGCTCGACTACACCGACAAGCAATCCATACACAATGTCTTAGGGATCATGGAATTAAGGAATGCGATACTTGCAAATAGTCGGATAACAAAAAGTGCGATTCGTTCCGATTTAAGAAATGCCGCTGATTTAAGCTCGATAGTGAAAAAGATGGATGCAATTCTTCACCAACACGGAATCGATACTTCGCTATTAGATAAACAGTGGCTAATTAGTCGGTAAATCTCCAGGATAGTAGTTACCGGTAGTGAGGGATGTAAAGATAGAAGGAAGGAGAGTGGCTAATGTGCGAAATACCGTTTACCCTCTTACGGATTAAAATCCAATGGATTATATGCAACATGGTTGCAACAATTGTTAAAATGCAATAGTATTGCATAATGGATTAACCTTTAAATAGGTGTCATTTCAAGCATAGCCTTATTTTCAATCAGACCAATGAAATATAGATTATCTATCATAAGCTTGTTAGTATGCATATTTCTAGCCTCCTCGGGTTTCAATCATCCGATAAAAATGACGACCTCACTGATTGAATACGATGCGGAAAAGAAAAGAATGAATATTGAATGCAGAGTTTTTATTGATGATTTTCAAAACTCGTTGGGTGGTCTAAACTTTGATGCGTCAAAGATTACCAATGATGATATAGAAGAAATTGAAAATTATTTTGACACCTTCTTCAAGATAGTTGTAGGGGAAGAAGAGCTAAAGTTAAATTATAGATCATCTAAGGTATATGGAAGCAGCACAATACTTGCTTTGAAGTTTTCAGTGGAAAATGTTTTCATTGATAATGGAGATGATTTTCTTATCGAGAACAAGTTATTCTTTTTGGATTTCGGTCCTTTGCAAACCAATTCGATGACCTTGCGAATTCCTCCCTTTATCTCGCAAGAATATCGTGAAGCTACGTTTCAGGACTATCACATCAAATATCAATTTTAGTATATAAATAATCTTAGCTCTTTATCGTCAATGGAGTGGGGGCATATCTGAAAAATAAATGCTTATGAAGCGTTCAAAATTTATTAAAAAAATAGGATTAGGTGGGTTTGGATTAATTCCGATAGTAGGATTAAATGCTTGTACATCAACACAATCTCAAGATGTAGATAAGCTGAAGGAGGAGCTGATTGCTGCTTGGCGAAGGTCCGAAAAAATAACCTTAATCAGCATGGAGCAGATGCCTCCTGAGACTTATACATTCAAGTATGCAGAAGAAGCTATGTCTTTTTCTGAGCAATGGAGACATTGTGTCGTTTACACTTGTGGACAGTTGGCTAGTAGAACAAGTTTGGAAAACCCTTATAAAGATGTCAAGCTTCCTGTGCAAATGCCCAAAGAAGAGGTTATAGGGGAGATAAAAAAGATGTACGCTTATATGAGAGCGGCCATTGAAAAACTCTCAGGTGATGAACTTCTTTCTATGACTGATTTTGGTGGTGATGATATTCCGGTTTGGCGGTTGATTTACGCATTGGAGAATCACATTATTCATCATAGAGGACAATGTGTGGTATACCTTCGATTAAGTGGAGTGATACCTAAAGGATATTATGGGTGGTAGTGGTGTATTTTTGAGGAGGCTTAGTTTAGTAGTGGATAAAATTGGATTAGCAAGAAATGAATATGGAAATATCAGTTTTAATGGAAGAATTTAAGAGTAAGTATAAAGTTCGCATGATTATATGTCTGTTAACCTTGACGATTTTTTCTAGTTGTAATAACAAATCAACGACTGCCGAAAAAACAGAATCAACAATTGTGCTTGATTCAGCATTGATGTTGCCTGATTTTACCATTTCGACAATTGAAGATAGCACGATGTTCAGTAGCTCAAGTATATCAAAAGAGGGCATTATTTTGCTTAAATATTTTAGCCCCGATTGCAATCACTGTCAGGATGAAGCCAAAATATATGTTTCTAAGAAGGATAGTCTGATGAATATTAGAACTATTTGGGTATCAGGTAATTGGGCACCAATTGACTCGATTAGAAAATTTGTAGATACCTATCAACTCGCTCAAGTTAATCCGGTTGTAATAGGTAAAGAAGCCAATAACTATTTACTTTCCAACTATAAAATCAGGCGAATTCCCTATAATTTGTTGTTCATAGATAATCAGCTGGTGAAAGAATATAGTAAACTCGATTTTAACGAGCTTATTGCCATCAATAATGGTGATTTCGTGCTAGATTCAGTTACAATGGTTAAATAAATAAGCAATGGATTTAGGTCTGGCTATTAGCTTACACATTAGCATGATCTGAAGAAAAGTAAGTCCATTAATAGTTGCTGTATCATTCAGGCAATCCTGGAGAGCACTCTCAACCACTCATATAATTAATTGCAACACTGTTGCACTAATTGGTAATTTGTCATATTTTAGATATGGACAGATTAAATATGGATATGTTGCGCAGTGTAAAACTCTCATTCCGGACAATCAGGAAAAGACCGGCTTTTTCCACAATCATTATACTCACTTTTGCTATTGCTACAGGTGCCAGCATCGTAGTGTATAGCTACATGGATGCGTTACTATTTACCTCGCTTCCATTCAAAGAACCACACAATCTTGTTCGTATACAGTCTGTAAAAGGAGACGAGAAGGGCTTGTTTTCCTACCCGGATTACCTTGAAATGCAGAAAGAGCTGAATAGCATAGAAGAGTTGGCTGTATATCGTGATGGAGGTCGGTATAACCTGAGTGGCGATGGTAAACCACCAGAGGATCTAACCACGACCTTTGCTTCCAGCAATCTTTTCAAAGTCCTTGGAGTACAGACACAAATCGGTGGCTATTGGCCAGAGACACTTGATAGGCGGGGTTCACATACGATTATGCTAACACATGATTTTTGGAGAAGGCGTTTTGATGGTCAGGAAGATATAGAAATGCTCCAAGTTACATTAGATGGCTTTTCCTACACGAACTATGGCGTGCTTCCGGAAGGATTCAGTTTTCCTCATCGAAATGAAGCTTTTAGAGCCATGGCTTTTGCAGATTTTGTTGTAGAATCAAGATCCTTCAGACCTTGCATTGGGTTGGCTCGTCTAAAACCAGGCAATACACTTGAGGACTTAAATCGAGAGCTTAAAGTGTTTGCTGAATTGCAACAGCAGAGGCACTCAGAAACTAATCTGGGTCTTTCCTATATCGCTGAACCGTTAGAGGATCTATACCTGGGGGAGCTCAAAAACTACCTTCTACTTTTAGGAGCTTCGGCGTTATTCTTACTTGCTATCGCAACAGTGAATGTGTCCAATCTTGTACTTATACAAACGATTCGGAAGACAAAAGAAATTGTGCTTCATAAAGTGCTAGGCTCGTCCGTAAGATCCATCATTTTTGATGCAATTACCCATAGTATCATGTTGGCATTATCTGGAAGTTTGCTTGGACTAGCCATAGCCTGGGGAATCATTGGAGTGACGCAGAATCTGGTAAGCCCATACCTACCACATTGGATCGATCTGAGTTTAAACCAAAATGTGTTGACGTACGCTTTATTGGTGGCGCTATCGTTAGGGATATTGACTGGCATATTGCCGTGGTTTTTTAATACCACAGAGAAGCAGCTGGTGTCAAAGCTCAAGGAGGGTCAGCAGACAACAGGTAGTAAACGGCAGCATGGACTTCAAAAGGGACTAGCTACCATGCAGATTGTGGTAAGCGTGGTATTGATGATTGGCGGAGCATTACTTTTTAAAAGCTTCATAAGTGCCAGCAAGGCAGACCTTGGGTTTACCACAGAAAACAAGGTAGCCTTTCGAATTGCACTTTCCTGGTTCAAGTATGGAAGTCCAGAAAAGAAGGCTACGTTTTTCGAGAATAGCCTACGACAAATTGAAGCAATACCAGGAGTTGAAGGCGTCACACTCAACAGTATACTGCCACTTACTGAAATGGTCACTACCTCTTCCTCTTCTCAAGAGGATTTTGTAGTTGTTGGTAGGTCCGAGGTAGAACAGTCAGATAACCCATTTGTAAGTGTACAACGTGTAGCTCCCAATTACTTTAAGGCCATGTCTATTGATTTGCAAGAAGGTACAGTATTTGACCCTGAAAACCATTTATCACACCGTTCTCAGGTAATTATTGACCGAAAGCTAGCTGACCAGGTATGGCCTGACGGAGATGCTTTGGGTAAACGAATCAATCTATGGGGAGAGGACTCAGATAGGCCCTTCTTGACTGTCATTGGTATTTCCGACAATGTCAAGCATCAGACGATCATGGGGGAGAATATTCCGAATATTTATGTTTCATTTTATGCATACCCACACACGGATGCGCATTACGTAGTTCAATCTGATCTATCGGTGGCAGAACTAGAACCTTTGTTGAGCGAAACCATCCTTGCTATTGACCAAAATCAACCCACGTTTGAATACATGCCTATGCCGGAAATCGTGGCAGAAAAAAACTGGCAAGCCAAAGTATCCAGTACCCTTTTTCTTACCATTGCCAGTATAGGAAGCGCTATCGCAGGTATAGGACTTTTTAGTATGATGACCTTTATCTTATTGCTCAAGGTGAAAGAGTTGGCACTTCGGCGAGTGTTGGGAGCAACAGATCAGAGTGTGGTTAAGCTTGTTCTAAAAGAGATGATAAAAATCGTTGGAATTGGTATTTTAGGAGGGCTGCTTCTAACTCCCATCGTACTAAGACCGATCGTTCCATTTTTATACCAAGTCGAACTCATTGATATCTCTATTTATGGTTTGGTGATCGTCGGTCTTTTTATAGCATCTGTCCTTGCTACACTCATGCCATTCCGAAACGCCCTGACTGTGAATCCTGTAAATGTCTTAAGAGGGGACTAGTTACAATAGATACATGTGTCTGTTTCAGTAACGATCAATGATCTTTATGTTGAATTTTCCACTGGTCACGATGGGAGACACCTTGTCCGAGAGGAAGCACTATTCCGCAGTGAGGGCGCCCGGCTAGGGGATGTTGGCAGGAGGGAAGGAGAGTGGCAAATGTGCGCGGAGAAAATAATATAATTCATGAAAACACCTATTCTTCTTGGACAAGATTTGCAAAACTAAATCCAAGTCCAATGTAAGAATCATCGGTATGTAAGTTGGTTCCGTAGGTTATCAAAATTTGGTTTCTAAATAGCCCCATCACTAGACCTGCTCCAATTTCAAAATCGTTATCGATACTCATATCAAGGTACGAAATATTTAAACCAAAAGAAGGTTGCAGAGCATTGCCGAAGAAATCACTCTTTTGCTTTCCATATCTGGCAACTCCAACTCGACTATAACTTGTAAACAAGGAAACTCCAGCAGCTCCCTTATATTTCGATGGAGATGTACTTTCGTCAGGGGTTCCAAGACTATTGACTAAAAAGAAAGAATCTAAGACCTTGGGCCTCCATCCGGTCTCTTGTACTGAAAAATCGGCTAAATGAATTTTGGCATTACCAGAACCATTATTCCATATGACATACAGGGTTAAAAGATCACCTTCATTCGGATTCTCGTTCTGAAGGTTAATTTTCCCATTAATTAATTTTTTATAGATCGAATAGGCTATCTCATTGGATTGATCCTCATTAATGAAATTTGCGAAACTTTTGGAAAAAAAGTCAGAATCAAGTTTGTTGAAGTATAGACTTAGCTCATCAATTTTTGTCAATACTTCCGCTTGATCATAGTCTTCAGTCTTGAATTCAGATCTTAGCTGATCGAGTGATTCCTTGATATCCTTTGTGAGCTCTTCATGCTTTATTATATCGAGTTTCAAATACTGGAGAAATGCCTTCTTAGCATCTTCACCAGCCTCTTGAAATGAATTTAGATATAAAAGAATATTTTCAGATGTATTAATAGCTTGTTTGATCCTACGTTCAAAGTTATATTCTCGTGTACTTGTCTGGATCGTCGCGTCACTTAATCTATTACTAATTTGATTTTTTAATGATTGGTAAATTGCCTGAGTTTGTGGATAGTTAAAGTTAGAAGTATCTCTTAATAGAATTTTAAGTCGCGCATAATCATCAAAATCGTCCAAGTCTGTGATGAAATAATCAAGGCTTTGTTTTGAATTGAAATCATGTAAATAGGCTATTCTTCCTGCGGAATCTAGAAATTCCAACTGAATCATCATATCTCGTATCGCATCAAAACCTTCATCGTATCTATATGCTTCTTCTAATCCAATAGTTACTGGCCTATCTGCATATTTAAATTCATTTGAAATGGAATTAAATTCCTGTAGTTCAAATTTCATGTTTTTAAGACGAGCCGTTAATTCTGAAACTGAAATTGATTTTATTCCATACTTACTAATTTCTTCACCAACCAAAGAATAGGGATTAACTTCTATATTTCTTTTCCCATCATTGCCTTTAATTTCTGCAGAAAGGGATAATGCTCCAGTAAACTTCTTATTCTTAATCAGTTCTTGAACAAGAAATTCAATTTCTATTTCACTGTTGACATCAATAATTTTCGTTCTAGTTTGAAAAACATTTTCATTCCAAGATCCAATTTTAACCGGTCTTGAATCCGAGTTCTTC
>CAZWLS010000130.1:0-9318 GCA_964634415.1 uncultured Roseivirgaceae bacterium
AAATCAAGATTTTGGTCTTGAGCTATTTTAATGGCCTGCTCTAATGGGTAAACATCAACCTTCACATTGTCTCCAACCACTCTTACTCTTCGTGCAGTGATCTTTTCGTTTACTTTGTAAGGCTCTTCTTTTCTGATTCTTGAAGGGCCTCTTCTTCTTAGTTTAGCGATTGTACTCCTTTATTTTAGTTGAACATCAAAAACAAAACGCAAATATCGTGATATTTTATTCTTAACAACAAATCAATTGATAAGTTCAGCCACTTTATTGTGGAAAAATTCTACGAATTCACCTTTTTTCATCGATCCAAGGTCTCCGTGTCCGTGTTGCCTAACGGAAACGGTCCCTTCTTCAGACTCTTTTTCACCTACAATTAGCATGTATGGTGTCTTCTTTACTTCTGCATCCCTGATTTTCTTCCCTATCTTTTCATCGCGCTGGTCAATTATACCTCGGATATCTTCTTCTTGCAATTCGAGGAATAAGTCCTTAGCGTAATCATGATACTTTTCAGAGATCGGCAGGATAGCTATTTGTTCCGGAGCCAACCAAAGCGGGAAATCACCGGCACAGTTTTCTATCAGTATTGCAATAAATCGTTCCATCGATCCAAATGGCGCTCTGTGTATCATCACGGGACGATGCTTTTGATTATCACTGCCTATGTATTCCAATTCAAACCTTTCAGGAAGGCTATAATCAACCTGGCTAGTACCAAGCTGCCATTTACGGCCCAAGGCATCTTTTACCATAAAGTCTAGCTTAGGACCATAGAAGGCTGCTTCTCCATATTCAATTACATAGTTCAGCTCTTTCTCCTCCGCTACTTCTTTTATGGCCTGCTCTGCTTTCTCCCAATCTTCATCCTTACCGATGTATTTATCCGGATTCTCACGATCTCTTAATGAAACCTGAGCTGTAAAATCTTTGAAGCCAAGTGCTGAGAAAACGTACAGTACCAAGTCTACCACTTTTGCAAATTCACTCTTCACCTGATCTTGACTACAGAAAATATGAGCATCATCTTGCGTAAAGCCCCTAACACGGGTTAATCCATGAAGCTCTCCACTTTGTTCATATCTGTAAACAGTACCAAATTCGGCATATCTAACAGGGAGGTCTTTGTAGGACCTAGGCTTTGACCTAAAGATCTCACAGTGATGCGGACAATTCATCGGCTTCAACAAAAATTCTTCATCCTCTGCAGGCGTATGAATAGGTTGAAACGAATCCTCTCCATATTTAGCATAGTGGCCTGAGGTAACATAAAGTTCTTTCCCTCCGATATGTGGAGAAACTACTTGGTCATACCCGGCTCTTACTTGTGCTTTTCTTAAAAATGTCTCTAGTCTTTCTCTCAGTATGGCTCCCTTTGGTAACCATAGAGGAAGTCCCTTACCTACTTTTTCAGAGAAGGTGAATAGCTCTAGCTCCTTTCCAATTTTGCGGTGATCTCTAAGCTTAGCTTGCTCAAGCAATTCAAGGTGCTCCTTAAGTTCTTTCTGTTTAGGAAATGAGATCGCGTACAGTCTGGTAAGCTGTTTTCTATTTTCATCACCTCTCCAATATGCGCCAGCTACATTAAGAATCTTTACAGCTTTTATATAGCCTGTGTGCGGAATATGCGGGCCACGACAAAGATCCGTAAAATTTCCTTGCGTATAAAAGGTGATATCACCATCTTCCAAGCCATCAATAAGTTCCAACTTGTACTCATCTCCTTTTTCTGTAAAGTATGAGATGGCATCAGCTTTAGACACCTCTTTTCTTGTATACTCGTTTTTCTCTCGAGCCAATTCGAGCATTTTATTCTCTATGGCTACAAGATTATCAGCATCGAAATCAACACCATCAAAATCAATATCATAATAGAAACCATTTTCAATGGGAGGACCTATTCCAAGTTTAATACCAGGATATAAGGCTTCTAACGCCTCTGCCATCAAGTGAGCCGAAGAGTGCCACATTGTCGACTTCCCTTCATCATCATTCCAGGTAAGAAGTTGAAGATCTGAATCTTCATCTATGGATCGAAATGAATCCCTAACTTCTCCATTTACTTTAGCTGCAAGTACATTTCTTGCCAGTCCCTCACTTATACTCAGAGCAACGTCTAATGCAGTCACTCCTTTATCATAAGTCCGCTTCGAGCCATCTGGCAACGTAATGGTGATTTGATCACTCATTAATTTTCAATTTTTTTTGGTTGTAATTCTATTGTTGAGATTTTACTCTCCTCAAATTTTTTGCGCTGCAAATATGCAATTTTTCGCTGTATAAGCTCAATTCTTTGACTTGCTAATGTGTCATCAGAATCCAATTCAAGCAAATACTCAAAGTATGGGATTGAAGCAAGGTACCACCCTCTATCCTCATAGTGTCGACCCAGTCTCCATATAGGTTCACGATTTGTAGAATCAAGATTAACAAGGGTTTGCAAAACGTAACCCGCAGAATCCCACAATGACTCCTTTCTATACCAATTGACCAGTGAATAGGCTACCGTATCTTTTGGCATGAATGGCTTCATAACTTTTATCGCATCGCTTGTTTGATTGGCTTGATCCAATAGTCTTGCATAGACGAATTGTATTTCAAAATCATCTGTATGTTTTGAAACAAATGATCTCATTATCTCGAAACCTTCAGGCTGATACCCTATTGCGAACAGGATTTTCCCATAATCCCACATCAAGTCATTTGAAGGATCCAATTTGGAGAGTTTATTCAAATTAAGCGCTGCTAATGTCGTATCGTTTATCCTAAGGTATTGCTCTGAAGCAAATGCGTAAGCATTAAGGTTTTGATGCGACTTTAAATACTCTTTTAATTCAATGGTTGCTTTGGTAGTCTTACCTAGCCTTGTTAAGCAATCGATATAGGTTTCTTTGTATTGATCCTCCAAGTCGTATTCGCTGGCCCATTTATCAATTACCTCCAGTAGTAATTCGTAACGTTCGTGCTTCTCGTAATAGCGAATGTATTGCTCTACAAGTTGATTAGTCATTCCATTAATTTCTTTGGAAGCATCAAGTGCAGAAATGCACGTGGTAGGCCAATCAAGTTGATTGCAGTAGAAGATCTTTTGATCAATTAGGCGCTCATCATCCGGTGCTGACTTAAGTTCGTCATTAATCCTATCTAGCGCATCTGAATAAAATCCAGCATGCAATTCAGGAACAACAATCTTATTATCAGAGGGTTGCGAACAGCCAACAATAAATGAAATGAATATAAAAACTAGTCTGCGCATTTGCAGAACAAAGTTAGGTCTAAAGAAGCTGAAATGGTGGCTAGTCTGTATTCTTCTTTAGTCTTTCTACATCATTTCTCAGATTACCAATCATACCCATCAATTGATCCATGGAAAGGTCATCTGTTGCATTCGGATCTGGGAATTCTACAGATATGTATGCTTTAGCTTCCCAAATTTCCATCACTTCAGCTGGATCAAGCTCATAAGCGCTAAAGGATTTATTATCTGAAACCAGATATAGTTTTCCTTTCTCTTCAATGTAATTGAATACTCGCTTATAAACTACACCTTCAGTCTGAGTAACTAATACATAAGTATTCCCATTTCTTATGTAATCGAGTTGCTCAATGTATTTACCAATAACTATACTCCCAGAAACAATCGGAAGCATTGAGTCACCTGCAATTTCAAAAGCACGGTAAGTACCTCCTTTAGGTAAAACTGGTAAATGAAATCTTGGAAGGTCTGTTAAGTACTCTGGATCTGCATATCCATTGGTGTAACCTGCGGCGGCTTTAGTTGGTACAAGTTGAATGTATTCCTCATCCGCATTTTCATCAACTGTGACAGCAAGCACCTTTACGTTTTGCTT
This sequence comes from uncultured Roseivirgaceae bacterium, assembly GCA_964634415.1. Taxonomy (GTDB): domain Bacteria; phylum Bacteroidota; class Bacteroidia; order Cytophagales; family Cyclobacteriaceae; genus Ekhidna. The sequence continues at coordinate 3,849 of CAZWLS010000130.1, forward strand.
TGGCACCCTATTTTCACGTGTCAAATCTTCATTAATCAACTCATCCACAGAAACTTCAAACAGTTCTGCCATTTTCGAAAGCGTGGTTAACCGTGGATCCGCTCTCCCCTCCTCATATGCACCTACTGATGGTCTGTTGATCCCGAGAGCTTGCGCAAAAGTCTCCTGAGTAAACCCTTTCTTCTTTCTAAGAAACTTGATATTATTAGGTATTCTAGCCATTATTCAAAAATCATAAGATTTGATGGTTGCGATTCTTGCCCCAAATGATACAAATGGAGGTGATTACTTTCATAACCGCAATCCAATTCTTTAAGGCGTTTTTTTATTCTGGTAATAACTGACTTCAATGTTTCGCTAGCTTCGACTAAAACATATCCGTAAAGCTGCTTTTCCTCACGTATTGTAGCAAAGAACTTGACTTGATAACGACCAGAATTAAGCCTCTTGGAAGAAATCCGAAGCTTATAATAGTCGTCTAAAATCAAATCTTTTGCTAACTGCATGATCATATTTTGATCTTAAATTTAGCAAAAAATATTAAATACTAAAAATTTTAGATATTTATGATGCCATAATGTAATTGACACCTTCTGTGTAGCCGTTTTGATTCAAATATGACCGAATTTTATCTCTGGCTCCTCTATTGCCTACATAAGAAACCACAAAAGCTTCTTCATAGGCAGGAATATTACTAAAATGAATGGTATTCTTAGCCTCCTTTAAGTCAACATAGCTGACTACTTGAACGCCTTCCTTTATTAGGTAGTCACTTCTTCTTCTGGAAAGCCTACCTGCACCCCATAAATAAACTTTTGGATGATTGGGATTATTGAGCGCTAGCCATTTTGCCAAGTACTTTGCTTTAATCCTAAAAAATGCATCTTGAGAATAGTGTTCATCTGTACGTGTAAGCCTACTCTCGGTATCTCGCCAAAACAATATATGCTCATCTACTTTCCCCATTTTGACCCTTTTAGCCTGTAAGCGTAGAAAAAATTCATAGTCTTCAGGAAAATCACCTAATTCATACATTCCATGTTTTGCAAAAACCTCACTTCGAACCATCAAAGTGGGATTGGCTACAGGAAACTCTACAAATTGATTGAGAGAAATATCACTTGGTGATTTAATCGTATTCAACCAGTTTACATACTGAATAAATCCTTTATTTTCTTTAGGTCCTAGGTAATCAACCAGTCCCGATACAACCTGAAGATCTGGGTTCGTGAGAAACTCATTTACCTGGACTTGCAGTCTAAATGGCTTTGCAATGTCATCAGCATCCATTCTTGCAATAAATTCACCCTTAGCTGCTTCAATTCCTCGATTGGCAGCATAAACCACTCCGCTATTGGGTTCATTAATAATCGTAACTAATGGATGTCTTTTATACTTTTTGGCTACTTGCACCGAATAATCAGTGCTCCCATTATCAACAAGGATCAGTTCTAAATTTGAATATGTTTGATTGAGAATGCTATCTATTGCCTCTTTCAGGAATGGTGCATTGTAAAAAGGTAGAACTACTGAAACCAGTGGATTGAGGTTAGTCATTCCCTCCTTCTTCACCGCTTTCTTCTTCCCCCTCCTCGGTTGTTGCCTCGGATTCTGCTGGTGGTGGGGTTTCTTCTTCAGATTCTTCTATGGGTTCGTCTTTCTTCTTATTTTTCTTCTTGAACAATCCTTTGAAGAAAGGTTCTTTAGTTGCAACTGAATCTGGTACTATTGGATTTCCCAGTGAGTCGAGAGCTACAGGCTTAGGTTCTGGTTTTGGACGTCTATCTATGAATTTCTCACCAAAATATTTGTTGTAATACTCTTGCTCCACATTGAAATTATCACTTGGATCATATCTGTATAAGTATTTTGTCTCCTCCTTGGCTTCGATAGGCTCAGCAGATGCCACAGCTGCTGTCGAATCCAGGGTCAGTGAGTCCATAGCAATAGCGAGTGAATCTACGCCAAGCGAATCAGTAAAATCAGAAGCTACAAAATCGTTCGTCACCTCCTCAGGACCATGAACGTTCTCCATTGGCGCAGTACGCATCTGATAATCCTTGATAATCGGGCTTATCGGCTCTTTGATGATTCCATACTTTGTTTTCTTTTGAATTCTCCAAGGAACCACTTTTTCTCCTGCGTATGCATAGTAATCCGTTTTTGGCTGAACCACTTCTCCAACAGCCAATGTATCATTGGGATCTTCTCCTCTTTGCTGAGCCAAGAACTGATTTCGTGTATTTTCGTCGAGTTGCCAAACGTATGAGAAATAGGCATCACGCGTCGGACTATCCAAAATATATGTACTCTGATAGGCAGGACAAATCACCTTATCCTGACAGGATAAAAGCGACGCATAACACAAAATTATCAACAGCCTCTTCATGAGATTCGTTGTGACAAACTAGTGATTTGGATCAAAAATAGGTGTATTTTATTATATACTGATGAATCAACGACGAAATTGAATTTTTAGTAGATTTATCTGGACGAAAGGTTGTTAAAAACGTGTTCGTACATCTCATCCACCCACATCTTGTACATTTTACCTGAAGGATGCAAGTCGTCAGAAGCAATTAACGAAGGATCTTCTTTAGCTAACCTTGATCCAGGTGTAATGTTGATGAATTTAACGTCTCGAAGTTTAGCGATCTTTTCAGCGATGGCGTTATAGTTGTCGAGCTCACGTGCAATCTTTTCTTCGTCCAAAAATTTCTTCTTAGCAAAAGGTGTTACGCCGTAATCCGGAATTGAAACTACCATCACGTGATACGGGTTACCGTCTGCAAACTGGATTGCCTGATCCAACAAGCTTTTAAATTCACGCTCGTACTGATCAATTGGGTATCCACGATACTGATTATTGACACCAATCAGCAAAGTAACAAAGTCAAAAGTGCCTTCTACATCAGCTTTAACAATGCCGGACTGTAGTTCATCGGTGGTCCAACCTGTAGTTGCTACAATCACAGGATCAATCTTTATAGAATCTTGTCTCAATCTGTGAGCCAACTGCACCGGCCAACGGTCATCTACATTTACCGCTTCACCAATGGTATACGAATCACCTAAAGCCAGGTGAATGAAGGATTTATCACCCGTAGAGTCTTTCTTTTGCATAGAGCAAGCAATTAATAAAGAGAAGGATAAAACGATTAAGAAACGCATGATTAGGGATTTTATGCAAATTAAAGATTTTTAATCTCTCTCCCGTCACATTTTACAGCACATCTTTCAACTCGTCATTTTTATTGAAGACAGCGCGAGCAAAAGGACACAAAGGCACAATACTAATTCCCTTGCTACGTGCATCATCAACGGCTCTACGAACCAATTGCTCTCCTACTCCCGTCCCACGTAAAGATTCACCCACTTCCGTATGATCAATGATGATTCGATCCGTACCCGCAATTGAGTAGGTCATTTCTGCAACCTTCATTTCATTCTCAAGTATGTAGTAAGAACCTTTTGAATCCGATTCTTCATTTTCTATTTTCAAACTCATAATTGAAAGATAGCAACTGAATTAGAACTGAGCATCATACCTTACACCTGTTTTGAAACGAATTTTCCAATCGAAATACTTTAAAATCGCACTGCGCCATTTTTTACTTTGGACGCCCGCTTTTGCATTCTGGACTATTATGCGCGAGTTTGGTCATGAAGTGATACGCGAAGATGGAAACCCACCACTAACACTTTTGCAACACGTAAAGCTGCATTTTGCCATAGGAATAGCCTCTGGTTTAATCTTTGGAACGCTCGAATTCTTATTTGAAAAATACATATACAAACGGGTTTCTTTTGGAAAAACGATGCTCATAGGATCTGTTAGTTATATGATTTCAATACTACTTCTTGTCACGTTTGGTGTACGATCGTTTTCACGAATCGTGGGTATCGAATTCGATTGGATTTACCTACAAACATTCATTTTCTCTAAAGAGATGCTACTGCTAACATCTTACATTTTCATGGTTGGGTTTCTAATTGACTTCTTTCGAGAGGTGGACAAGAAATTTGGACCTGGAAATCTTTGGAAGATGATAAAAGGTGAATTCTATCATCCGAAAGAGGAGAATCGCATATTTATGTTTTTGGATCTAAAAAGCTCCACAACCATTGCTGAGCAATTAGGCCACAGTAAATACAGCCAATTGATTCAAACATGTTTTTTGGATGTGTCAGACCTTGTCATTAAACACAAAGCAGATATTTATCAATATGTAGGTGACGAGATTGTTTTGAGTTGGTCAATTGAAGATGGACTCAAGGATTTGAATTGCATCAAATTTTACTTCAACTATCGAGACCTATTAGAAAGCAAACGTAACTATTACGAATCCAAGTTTGGACTAGTACCCCAATTCAAAGCTGGACTTGAGATGGGCAGTGTAATGGTGGCTGAGGTAGGAGAAATCAAACGAGAGATCGCTTATCATGGCGATGTTTTAAACACTGCTGCTCGTATTCAAGCCTGTTGCAATGAGTTTAACCGTAAAGTCTTGATTTCCGAGAACATAGAGAGTGCATTGAGTGAGATCACAAACAATGAATATGAGTTGATGGGTGACATCCAACTAAAAGGAAAGCAAAAGAATCTTAAAATCTACGCAGTAAGCGACCTCATCCTTAACTAACCCAAGCTATCTAGCTCTTCCTTTACTTTCTTAGGCAACTTGGCCGCTATTAAGTCATAGCTATCATCAATGAGTTGCTTGATTAAGTTATCAGGTACGCTTCCGTCTGTATCTACCGAGTTCCATTGTTTCTTATTCATGTGGTAGCCTGGACGAATCGACCCATCATATTGCTCACGCAGTTCTATGGCATATTCTGGATCGCATTTAAGGTTGATGAATTCAAAGGATTCAATGCCAGTAAGTGCATACATCTTGCCCATCACTTTGAATACCAATGTATCCGGTCCGAATGGTGTCTCTTCTGTTGTTCCGGGCTTTATGAGGCAATAATCTCTGAATTCTTCAATGTTCATGGTTTAGTTGATTTGTGATGAGTAGAAACGACTTGTGTTTAGCTATGTTTCGTGTCCTCACGAAACATAGCAAGGAAGTTCTATTTAATCCTTCCACTAGAGCAAGCTAAACTGCAGACCTTAAACCAAATCAATTTCTAGCAACCTTATGAAACATGTCTTCCATCTTAGTCATGCGAAAGATGACTTGCAATTAGCATATTGTTTGAAGATACGAACCAAAGCAACTGGTCGCAGAATGAAGTGAAATAATCAATTTTTCTGAAGTGCGTTTTCAGGCTTTGATAATGTTGCAGCGCTGTTATCGCTCCCTTTACTTGATAGCGTTCCAACATTCGTTGCATCTAAATCAGTGCTAGAGGCATCTACTTTACCATCCTTATTATATTTCACTGCTTTTCCATTCGGAAGTTTTACTTGTGTCTCCACATCTAATGTACATTCCTCAGGTTTTACATTTTCAGTGGATGA
>CAZWLS010000130.1:9328-10405 GCA_964634415.1 uncultured Roseivirgaceae bacterium
CTTTTATTATTGCAAGACATCAAAAAAATAAATAGAACTAAAAACTTAATACTCAATAAAGATTGTCTCTTGATGGTAATCATATCACATTTACTCAATTTACCGCGACCTAAATTTACATCCTATATTTAAAATCCAACAGTATACCCTATCCTTGGCACTAATGGACGTTGGTTCAGTGAATTTTTCTTGTAGTTAAAGTCATAAAGCAATGAAATACTCACACTAATCTTATTTGTAATCTGAAAGCGCCTCCCAACACCCAGTAATGCTGCATATTGCCAGGTAGCGACTCTAGGCGATTCCTGAAACAGCGATTTATTTTTTACTAACTGATATTCTCCATAAAGAAAGAAGCCTTTCATGATATCATAGTTAGCAAACAAGCTCATGCCGTGGGCATCGCCTGTCAAAGATGTTGAATCCCGATTACTGAATTGCTCTCTTAGCAAAATCCCTACACCGGTGGACAAAGACTTATTCCATTTAAACCCAATCTGAATGTTAGCATCTAATATAACGGGGCTAGTGCTTTGTATTGTAAAATTTCCATTTAGGTAAAATCGATCTTTAAGCGGTGCTCCTTTTAAAGATTGTCTTTTAATCCCTTCCTCTTGTTTTGACAGGTCAGGAATTGCTGAATATTTCTCTTTAGCCTGTTTTAAAGAAACTTGAGATTTAGCAAACTCCTCAGGAGAGATATTTTTGAAAAAATCAGAAACTCCTGATCGATCGACCTGCGTCAATTTTCCATATTCGTCCAGTTTCCCGTATTTCATCTGCTGCGCAATTTTATAATTGCTCTCCTCCACCATTTCTTCAGGAAGATACGATTCCAACCTGTTTTTCATATCAAAGCGATTGAAAAGTGTAGTGCTATCCAATTTCATGGAATCCGGTTGAAATTGATCAAGGTAAGCTGAATCATATTGACCATAGGCTTCATAGACCTTTTGGACTTGCACAAAATCTCCATTTTTAGAAAGCTGCTGAATCGCCCAATCAGTAGAATCAATTGGTTCTCCAAATGAAGAAAAATCGACGACGTAGTTTTTAGATCTTTTGGGTTGGTACTTG
>CAZWLS010000131.1:0-10403 GCA_964634415.1 uncultured Roseivirgaceae bacterium
TTGCTTACCTCCGGCTAAGTCTGCACTATTAAATAGGTTTTCTAAAGCCCTATCTAAGTTACCCATATAGCGATGAGCTATTCCAATTTGTGCGTATGCTTTAATCTGATACTCTTGACTGTTTGCGTCATTTGCCAAAGTCAATAAATATTCAGAAAACTGAAGCTTTTGGTCGGGAGAAGTCGTATAAGTACTGAGTTTGAAGTACGCTTCAATTTCTTGACTGGGAGACAATATCCCTTGTTCAATTACTTTCTGAACACTATCAGCTTTGACTCGATTTTGAGCAAATCCAAACGAAGCAGTGACGATGCCTAGTAAGCATATACAATTCCTAATATTAATCATACACATGGTGATGTATTATTAATCGTTAGTTCCACCAGACTCTCCTGAATCTCCTGAATCAGAATCATCATCATGGGCATTGCCATTATCAATAACTCCAATTTTTGGATCTAATCTTACAACAACACCTTCATTTTCTTTAGACTCATATACGATATCGTACTTTAACTCATCATTATCAGGATCATATGTTTTGGGCACTTGTAGCACGAACATTTGATCATCTTTAAATTCTTCAGGAAGTTGATCAAGATAGGCCTCTGCATCTTCGTCGAAATCGACATCTTCAAGGTCGTCCAGTCCACCACCTCGATACCAAAAAATAAATTCTCCTGGCTCGACATAAGCGGTGACAGTTGTTTCAGTTACTATTTGATAACCATCCACGTCATCAGTGTTTGTGTTGAAGTAGATGTTGCCGTCTTTATATTTCAGTATAGTTATCGCACGTTCAGTGCTTTCTGTTCTACCTTTAATATTGAAATACTCGTCTGCTAATTGCGTGGCAGCTATCAAATCTTCATCTATGGGTTGGTTTTCAATTAGCTCATCTTCTTGACAGGCAAGAAGGAATAGAATAAACACAAAAGCTAACTGTCTAATATTTAGGTACTTCATTGTCGGTGGTTTAAAAAATGAAGGTACAAATTATTACAAACATTATCAATTGATAAGTTTTTTGAGAATCATTAGATGAATTCAATTAAAAGGCCGATGGAATCACTGATAGCTAAGAGGAGTGACTAAAAATAACCGATAGACTAAATCGATGAATAAACATTGCTTCCATATTGCGCTGAAATATAGAGGCACTACCTTGCGGCTTGATTCCAATTTGCAATGACATTAAAGGAACATCTGCGTAAAAATGTTGTCTTAGCGCTTCCAGTAATTATTGGTCAGCTTGGCCATATCATGGTAAGTGTAGCAGATAGTTTAATGGTAGGTAGATTGGGTGTTGTCCCATTGGCTGCAGCCACCTTTGCAGGTACCTTTTATTACGTTCTCATGCTCTTTGGCATTGGAGTAAGCTATTCCATTACTCCTAAAGTTGCATCTGCCGATGTGAAAAATCACGGAAAACTCCTGAAGTATTTGGAAAATGGATTCTTCATGAATCTAGCTTTGGGGTTAATCTTATTCTCTATTGGATATGTGGTAAGTCATTTTCTCCATTTGTTTGGACAAGAAGAACCTGTTGCTGAAGCATCCGGATCCTATTTGATTGTCATGTGTGGCTCATTAGTTCCTTTAATGATCTTTCAAACATTTAGGCAGTATGCCGAAGGTCTATCGGATACCTTCAGCCCAATGATTGTGTCCGTTCTTGCTAACCTCCTTAATGTGCTATTCAATTATATGTTGATTTACGGAAAATTTGGGGCACCTGCTTTGGGGCTAAATGGCGCAGGGATTGCAACATTAATTGCGCGCATCATCATGTTTGTCTTAATGATCTGGTGGATAAGAAAGAAATGCATTGGGTTTAAGTGGGAATTTGAATGGAACGGAATTAAAGAATTACTGAAGATCGGTGTTCCATCCGGCTTGCAGTATGTATTTGAAGTTGGCGCTTTTGCAACTGCTGCAATTATGGTGGGTTGGATTAGTGCAGAAGCATTGGCTGCTCACAACATAGCTTTAAATCTTGCAGCAATTAGTTACATGGCAGCAACTGGACTTGCTGCCGCATCAACAATCAGAATCGGTAATCACATGGGACTCAAAGACAGAAGGAACCTTCGGATAGCAGGGTTTTCTTCATTTGGTCTTGTCGCAGTTTTTATGGCCGCATGCAGCTTACTTTTTATTGTCTTAAGGGATTATCTGCCTTCTTTATATATCGATGATATGCAAGTGCGGCAAATGGCATCTACACTCTTAATTATTGCAGCGGCTTTTCAAATATCAGATGGAGTTCAAGCAGTTGGATTAGGAGTCTTGCGAGGTTTGCAAGATGTTAGAATTCCAACTTTAGTGACGTTCATATCTTACTGGCTTGTGGCAATACCTTCTGGCTATGCTTTTGCTTTTTATTTTAATTGGGGTGTGAATGGGGTATGGTATGCACTCTCGCTAGGATTAACGCTTGCAGGAATATTTAATATGTGGCGATTTAATCGTTTGTCTAAAAAAATAGCATTTTGATGAAAGTCGGACTCGTACTAATATGCGTTTTTATAGCAGTGTTATCAAATGCACAACCAGCTGTTGATACCGATTTTAAAGTGGAAATTGCAAGTCCCTTCTTTGCCGAGAATAGTAGGCCAAAGGTCATGATCGATGAAGCTCATAATAACATTCACACGAAGGATGGAGGACTGTATGCTTTCACGAAGCTAATGGAGGATGACGGTGCGGAAGTCTATGCAAATTCAGAAAAATTTACCGAAGCGTTGCTTTCGCAATATGACGTGGTATTTATTGTAAACGCACTACATGATTCAAATGTCAATAACTGGAGAAACCCATGTCCGTCCGCATTTAGTGATTCTGAAATTGATGCACTTGTAGGTTTTGTCAAATCTGGGGGAAGCCTTCTTTTGGTCGCAGATCATATGCCATTAGGAGGTTCTGTTCAAAAACTAGCGGATGAATTTGGTATAGAGTGGAGCAATTCCTTTGCTATGCAAAATGGAAAGCATTGGCCACCTTCCACTTTTGAGGAAAATAATAATACTCTTTTGAGGTCCCCCGTTACCGACAGTACCTCATACGGACGACACGTGTCAACAATTGGCACATTCACTGGCTCAGCATTTAAGATACCAAATGAAGGCATCCCTTTTTTAAAATTTGATGATTCTCACAGGTTATTGATGCCTGATGTTGCATGGAAATTTGATAAAAAAACTAAAAACCAATCTGCCGAAGGTTGGTACCAAGGTGCATGTCTAGCGTTTGAGGATGGCAAGCTAGTACTTCTAGGAGAGGCTGCTATGATAACAGCCCAGCTTCGTGGGAAAACTAAAATAGGTATGAACAGTCCTGATGCGCCAGAAAATGGTCAACTCGCAATAAATATTTTTCGATACCTGGCCCACGATTGATCAATCTTACTTAATTATGCCAAGCATTCTTAATCATGAAGAGAAATCAAGCCGCCCTCATTTTTATTTTTGTTACTGTCCTGATAGATATCCTTGGTATTGGGGTTATTATCCCTGTATTACCACAGCTGTTTGAAGAGGTAGGAGGACTCGATTCAAGCGAAGCTTCTATTATGGGTGGAGCTCTCACAGCGACATATGCTGTAATGCAATTCTTCTTTGCCCCAATTCTTGGTGGACTTAGTGATAAATACGGAAGGCGTCCGCTGTTACTTATTGCACTCTTGGGCTTGGGGATAGACTATCTAGTAATCGTTTTTGCTCCTACCATCAGTTGGTTTTTTGTAGCCCGATGCATTGCTGGAATTTGTGGCAGCAGTATTACAGTAGCCAATGCTTACATAGCAGATATAAGCACCGTTGAGAATCGTGCTAAGAATTTTGGAATGATTGGTGCTGCCTTCGGTTTAGGGTTTGTAATTGGACCGAGTTTGGGAGGACTTTTGGGAGATATCGGGACGAAAGTTCCATTCATTGTTGCTGCGTGCCTCTCCTTTATCAACATGATATATGGATATTTTGTAATTCCAGAATCATTGGCGGTAGAAAATCGAAGGGCTTTCAGTTGGAAAAGGGCAAATCCATTTGGTACGCTGCGTCAAGTTTTTAATTATAAGATGATCGTTGGGTTAGTAGTAAGTCTATTTTTCATCTATGTAGCTGCAAATGCAACTCATGCAAATTGGCCTTATTTCACAAAGAATAAATTCAATTGGGGAGCAACCGAGATTGGACTGTCACTCACTTTTGTAGGTGTGATGGTGTCTATAGTACAAGGTGGAGTTATCGGTCCGGTGGTGAAGAAGATTGGTGAAATAAAGGCTGTCTACTTAGGGCTCTTTTTTAATGTACTTGGCCTATCTCTATTAGGTATTGTTCCTGAAGCATGGATGCTGTACGCGGTAATTGTACCTTATGCATTTGGTGGATTGGCCGGTCCATCTTTGCAATCTTTGATGACGGCTCAGGTACCAAAGAATGCTCAGGGTGAACTACAAGGAGGGTTGACAAGCGTAATGACTGTTTCGTCAATCATAGGCCCATTAGTTATGACGGGGATTTTCAGGTATTATACCAATCCGGAAAATGACGTCTATTTTCCAGGAGCTCCTTTTATACTTGGAACGGTAATGGCACTTGTAAGTATTTTTATTGCAAGAACTTCACTGACCAAAATAAAAGGCTAATCTGCTGATTTTTTTAAAGTGCTGTAAGTCCAAAGTCCGGCGACAAACTCAATAAAGGAGAAGGCTACTAATGCAAGCGTTCCTCTTTCGAAAAAATAGAGCCAAATAAAAAATACGAATTGTAGGATACGAATGTGGACAGTAAATCTGAAAAATGGAACAAGGTTTTCATTTGCATTTCTGATATAGTAATACCCAAGCACTACAACAACGAATCCTAATACAACTCGCCAAATACTTTCTGGATCAGGGATTCCGATCGAGCTAAGTATCCAGGATGGTGCAAGCATTAGGAACAATCCTTCAATGATTAAATAGATTCCGAAGAACCAAACAGATTTCGCTGACTTGTTCAATAATTGTAAATTTCAATTCGATCAATTAAGCTAATCAAACTATGCGAAAAGCTGCAATTCTATTGTGGGTACTTCCACATCTTATTTTCTCTCAAGTAACTACTGATGAAATTATAGACAAAGCCATTAGTTATCACGACCCAAACGGCAAATGGGATCAACTGAAGACGAGGTTAATTTTTACTGGAATTCGTCCGGAAGGACCTGAAAGATTTGCCACTATAGATTTTGACAATGCTGCGGCATTTATGAAAATTAATCGAAATAACGAGGAGATTTATGAAGTGATAGGAGATGAAGCTAAAGTAGTAGCGGGGGGCAAAGATGAAGCAAGAGCATTGATGCTTAGAAATTACTATTTGTATTTGTGGGGGCTACCCATGAAGTTAAAAGATAAGAGTACACCCACAGTACAACGAATGAATGATGAGGAGGTCAAGGGAGTAAATTGCTATGTCGTAAGGGTAGCATATCAAAGTGATATTTGGTATTTCCACTTTGATATGGAATCTGGTAGGATGATTCAGTACAAATTTTATAAAGATGAAGAAGCAGGGAAGGGCGAACTCATCACCCTAGAAGATGAAGTATTAGTCGATGGTATTAGAATGCCAAAGAAAAGAAATTGGTATACCCTGCCCGAAATGAAATTCCTTGGTACAGACATATTAACCAAGTCCGAGTAGTGATGCTCCTTTTTATTTACTTAACAAATGTGAAACTTATCTATTATATTCACGTTTGTTAAGTAAATAAATTTAATCCATGGAGTATCAATTAGGTGAATTTGAAGAGCTTGTACTATTGACAGTTGCAGCTCAGCATGATCAAGCATATGGGGTTTCAATACATGAGTTTCTTACTGAGGAGACAAAAAAGAAAATCAATATTAGTGCGATCCATGTAGCACTTAAGCGCTTAGAAAAGAAAGGTTTTGTGGAGTCACGATTCGGAGGTATTACTGAAGAACGTGGAGGAAGAAGAAAAAAGTTTTACGTCGTCACTGCAATTGGGAAGAAGGCACTAGATGCTTCTCATGACCTAAGGACTGGCATATATAACAGGATCCCTCAGCTTCAATTCGCCACGATTTAAAATGGACAATCACCAACCACCGAAATGGGCACTCAGATTTCTGAGATGGTATTGCCGTGAGGAATACCTAGATGAGATTGAAGGTGATATGATGGAGCTATTCCATGGTCGGGCAACTGCCTCAATTAGGTCTGCCAGATTGTATTTCGTATGGAATGTCATCAGAACATTTAGGTGGATAAATCTCAAAAAAACTCAAATAAATAATTGGACTATGAACTTATTTAAAAACTATACAAAGATTTACTTCCGGCGGTTTAGGAAGGAAACTGCACACTATTTAGTCAATATACTTGGACTTAGTTTGGGGTTTGCAATTCTGTTTTTTATCCTGATGTTCGTTTATGACGAGCAAAGTATCGATCAATATCATTCGAATATTGATCGAGTTTACCGGTTGGTAGAAATAAGCCAGGAAGAAGACGGGACTCATGACTATTTAAGCACTTCTAATGCTGTAGCTGCTGCATTGAAAGCGGATTTTCCAGCAGTACAAGAAACAGCGCATATGACCTATTTGGGATCTCAAGTTTTACAAAAAGAAGATATCAGAATTGCAGACAGGGATTGGGTGATGGTTTCAAAAGGTATCTTTGATATTCTTGATTTTCCAATTATCAGTGGGAACCCTAAGAAAGAATTTGAAGGTCCTGCTGGAATTGTTCTAGAAAAAATCATGGCCAAGGCACTTTTTGGACATTCAGATGTAGTTGGCGAATTGCTTGATGGATCTCGATTTGGTCCTGTTGAAGTATTAGCCGTCATGGATGAAATGCCGTCTAATTCTTCTTATAGATTTAAAGAGATATATGTTCTAAATATTGAGCAATTAAATCAAGGGTTTCAAGATTTTCTTAAATCATGGGATACACGATTTATGCAAACATGGGTTTTATTGAATGAAGGAGCGACACCAGAAGATATCTATGCCGAGAAATCGGAGTTTCTTGAAAAATACTACGACGAGGAAATCAGAAAGGAACATGATTTTTACCTTCATCCTTTCTCCGACTTTCACCTTGGCTCTTCCCATATTGAAAATGGAGGGCCGGGACCTCTTCTAGCTATCCCGTATAGTAACAAGCAATTTGTTTCGATGATTTTGCTGATGGGGTTCCTTGTAATTTTCATTGCAGCACTTAATTATGTAAACCTATCATCAGTTCAGGCTTTAAAGCGAACGCTAGAGGCCAGCATGCGAAAAATTAATGGAGCTAATTCAAGACAGTTGGTTGGGCAGCTATTCTTCGAAACACTATTCACCATCTTAATTTCATTCCTGATTTCTATTCTTTTGGTTGTGGTTTTATTCCCATACTTTCTTCAGATCACTGATAAAAGTGTGCAACTGGTTAGCTTCCTCAATGCTGATTTTCTACTTACACAAGCAGTAGTGTTACTTTTCATTTGGGTCGCTTCAGCGCTGTTACCTGCCTTATACTATTCGAAACTAAAACGCTCACTATTGATCTTGAAGAATGCCTTTTCTGGGAAGGGTGATACTTTGAGAAAAGTGTTGGTAGGAATTCAATATGCACTCTCTCTTTTCCTAATAATAGGCTCAATAGTAATATACCGACAGCTCAACTTTGTTCAGTCGAAAGACTTGGGGTTTGATAAAGAAAATCTAATTGTCATGGACATCAACTCTGGAACAACCCGTAGGAGTTTCAAAGGAATTATTGATGACATAAAAAAGAACCCAGATGTAATTAATGCTACGACCTCATCTCGTGTGCCTGGCGAATGGAAAAATATACCCCAGGTATTTATTGGGGAAAATTTAACAGAAAGCAACTTAGAGGCAAGCTTTTATGGTATAGAGAAGAATTGGCTAGATACCTATCAAATAGAATTGATTGAGGGTCAAAATTTCACTGGAGTTGATGAAACAGACAGCCTGTATGTTTTAGTCAACGAAAGAGCTGTTGAAATGCTTGGGTTTGATGATCCGATCGGAAAAAGTATCTGGGTTATAGGAGGAAACGCGGGGGATTCGGCTAGACTGAAGATTTCTGGTGTAGTTGAAAATTTCCATTTTGAGTCATTATACGAAACCATTGCTCCGGTGGTCTTGGGTAATTGGAATAACCATGTGATGGGAATCGATTACTTCACCATACGTTACAGTCAAAATCCAAGAGAGACGGTTAGTCATATAGAAGAAGTTAATGATAAGTTCGATCCTGAAACTCCGGCTGAAATTAACTTCCTAGATCAGCAGTGGAATAGATTTTATAAAGCTGAAGTAAGTAGAGCTACGATTGTACTCATTGCGGCTATTGTTTCGATTATCATATCTGCATTTGGCTTATTTGGCTTGATCAACTTTACGTTGGAACGTAAGACTAAGGAAATAGGAATACGTAAAGTTATGGGTGCATCCGTGCCAAACATTTTGAATCTGGTATTGAAAGATTACCTGATATTGATGCTAATCGCACTTGTATTTGCCACCCCGTTATCGTGGTGGTTATTCGAAGATTGGCTTTCAGACTTTGCTTATAGAATTAATCTTAGCATAGACTTATTCATTATTGCTTTCGTAACGGTTCTCGCGATTTCATGCGTAACAGTGATCAGCAGAATCTTCAAAATCGCAAAGTCTAACCCGGTTCAATCCATACGATACGAATAATAGAAATTCCAATGAGAAGGGTATTATTAGGCACAATCTGTATCATGTTTATGATCAGTCTTTATGGACAACAAAACAATTTGATTGAGGAACAAAAGCAAATGATCGGAGAATTCTCCGGTCATTTTCCAACAAGTGACAAAACCTATCTTAAAGCGAGAGATACACCAGAGAACAGGGCTAAAGCTGCAGATTATCTGGTAGAAAGAATTAGTCAAATAGGACTATCTCCTCAGAGAAATAGATATCGGTTTCGAAATCTCAATCCGCTTATCGATGTGTTATTCTCACCGTTTAGTGGTGAAAATATTTACACGATAATTCCTGCAACTAATTCCAGCGATCAGTATATCGTACTTGGAGCTCATTATGATTCAGAATTGAATTGCCCCGGAGCGATTGACAATGGAACCGGATCAGCACTTATTTACAGTGTGGGAAGGATGCTCTCAGAACTTGATACCCGAGAGATGAATGTGATAATTGTATTCTTTGACCAAGAAGAAGAAGATCTAGTGGGTAGCCAGGCTTTTGCAGATTGGCTTACAGATGAAAAGCTGAATGTACACTCAGTTCACACTTTTGACATGGTGGGATGGGATGAAGATGGAAATCGTGAAATGGAGTTAGAACTACCAACGACTTATCTGGAGAAAGTTTACAGTGAGAAAGCAACAGAAATGGATATTCCACTGTACGTGACAAAAATCAATTCAACAGATCATCACTCATTTAGACAAGCAGGTTTTAATGCAATTGGAATAAACGAGGCCTATGGGAAGCGTGATACTACTCCATTTAAGGATACCCCAGAAGATACCTACGAAACTGTAAATTTTGAATATTTGGCTAGTTCAACTCAATATGTTTTTGAAGTAATAAAAGAGATAATAAATGGAGATGATTAAAGAAAAATGGAGAGAAGAACCTCTTTATTTGTCAATCCTAGCACTTGTAGGTTTGGCTTTTTTGATAAAAGGAGTTGACTACTTGATGTTGCAAAGTCTTCCTCCTTTCATTCTTGGGGTTCTTATAGTTTTAGGACTCTTGTATTCCATCATTTCTGAAAGCAGACTTTCAAGAAGACTTGCTAGAGTTATTGCTATATTTCTAATTTTTTGGGGATTTAGCAGGCTAGCTATTGAGTTAATGTTTTCATTTACTTCGGTGACTGAAGCCCACATTAGGTCTCAATTTACATGGGTTAATCGATTACTTAGCGCACTTAGTTTGTTTGCTGGATTCTACATTTATAGAAAGCAAAAACTCAAGATTTAATCCTTATGTAGGCGGATTTAGGTAAAAATTCGACGAATTTTTACCAGAAATGAAGAAAACTGAAACCAGATCATACAATTTCTGGTTCTTAAATCGTATATTAAAAGGTAGTTTTTTTGCAAAAGCAATGGTCAACCGCCTATCTTTGCAGATTGCTTTTTTATACCCATAACAAACTTAGTTTTAATAAGATAATATGCGACAGTTAAAGATTACCCAGTCTATTACCAACAGGAGAGAGAGTCATACCCTGGAGAAGTATTTTACTGAGGTAAGTAATGTTCCAATGATTACTCCGGATGAGGAGGTATCGTTGGCAAAGAGAATTAAAGAAGGTGACGACTTAGCTCTTGAGAAGTTGGTAAAGGCGAATTTGAGGTTTGTGGTTTCT
>CAZWLS010000132.1:0-10382 GCA_964634415.1 uncultured Roseivirgaceae bacterium
AGCATCCTGATAGCATTAAAACAAAAACAAGTGATAATAAATATTTAGAGTATCTATTCATACGATAAAAACAAAAATAATCTACTTTGCCCCTAATGAAATGGTAATATGAATTTCACTGAAGAATTTAAACATAAACTTTTCGGAATTAACGAAAAAAACTTCTTGGATAGTTCGCTTGCTGTATTTGAATATCAGTATAAAACCAATCATATATACCACTCCTATTGCAATTACTTAAAAAAAGCTCCCGACAATGTTAAACAGCTTTCAGAAATACCCTTTATGCCAATTGAGTTCTTCAAAAATCATGCAATAAAATGTGGTGAATGGGAAGAAGAAATCATTTTTAAAAGTAGCGGAACAACCGATTCAGGACGAAGTAAGCACTATATTAAGGATGTTAGGAGCTATCATAAAACAGCCAAAATCAATTTTGAAAAGCAAATAGGATCGCTAAGTCAGTTTCAAATAGTAGCAATTCTACCTTCGTATCAAGAGCAAGGTGATTCTTCCTTAATAAGCATGGTCGACCACTTCATGAAATTTAGTCATCCTAGCTCTGACTATTTTCTTCGTAAGAATATTGAGCAAGTATTAAAAAATGATCGCAAAAAACTTTTAATTGGAGTTTCATATGCACTTTTAGACATTGCTGAAAAAGACATTTACTCGACCAACGCAATGGTTATTGAAACCGGTGGAATGAAAGGTAGGAGAAAAGAAATAACGAGGAATGAATTGCATAGGGAGTTAAAGAAAGGCCTTGGGGTGTCAGAGGTATGGTCTGAGTATGGTATGACTGAACTTCAGAGTCAAGCGTATGGAAAAGATGGGATGTTTACATTTCCTAATTGGGCAAAGTGTTTAATTCGAGACATAAACGATCCATTTTCTTACTTACCCGAAAATAGAACTGGAGGAATTAACATAATAGATCTGGCAAACGTCGAAACATGCTCATTTATTGAAACAAAAGACTTAGGAAGGTATTCCAATGGATATTTTGAAGTCCTCGGTCGTTTTGATAATAGCGACATTCGTGGGTGTAACTTGATGATTTAGCGAAAAGGGTAAAATATTTTGAAGGTTTAGCTGTTGAATAGTTGAATATTTCTTCTATTTTTGAAGGGTTAGGTATTAAAAGAGCCTTTACATTGAATTAAACCGCATATGAAACTGAAACTTACCATATTAGCAGTAATTATTTTAGCAATGAGTGCATGTACTCAAAGAACATGTCCTACATATGCTCAAGAAGATACTCAAGAAGTAAAAACAGAACAGGAAGCAAACGCTTAAGTTTCTACGTACTTCTTAACATCATCTTTAGTGATTGTGTCTTGAGACATAATTACTAAACGCTCAATTACGTTTCTTAATTCACGGATATTTCCAGTCCAGCCATAGCTTTCAAGCTGACTAACAGCATCGTCATCGATTGACTTTTTCGCTGTACCATATTCAGATGCTACTTGTTCAAGGAAATGCTCAGCAAGCAGCTTAATATCTTCCTTTCTATCTCTTAGCGCAGGAACTGTTATTACCATCACACTTAATCTGTGATAAAGGTCCTCTCTAAAATTGCCATCTTCTATTTCCTTTTTGAGATTTTTATTAGTAGCGGCCAGAACCCTCACATCTACTTTAATCGACTTATCACCACCAACTCGAGTAATCTTTTTGTCTTGCAAGGCTCGCAATACTTTGGCCTGTGCAGAAAGACTCATATCACCGATTTCATCCAAAAAGAGTGTACCTCCACTTGCTTGCTCAAACTTCCCTATTCGTTGTTTGTGTGCAGAAGTAAAGGATCCTTTTTCATGACCAAATAATTCACTCTCAATTAGCTCTGATGGAATTGCAGCACAGTTCACTTCGACTAATGGAGCTTTTGATCTTTCGCTCTTTTCATGAAGCCATCTTGCAACAAGCTCTTTTCCAGTCCCATTCTCACCGTTTATTAATACCCTAGCTTCAGTCGGAGCAACTCTTTCGATTGTGCTTTTAACCTCGTTAATTCCATTTGATTCACCGATTATATCATATCCCTTGCTAACCTTCTTTCTTAATACTTTCGTCTCAGTAGTTAAATTCGAATTATCAATTGCATTTCTTACTGTCAATAAAATTCGATTCAAATCAGGTGGTTTCTGAATAAAATCATAGGCTCCTTTTTTTGTAGCATCAACAGCTGTATCTATTGTACCATGGGCTGATATCATCACAAATGGAACGTCTATCCCCTCTTCGGAAACCTTACTCAGCAATTCCATTCCATCCATTTTAGGCATTTTTATATCGCATAAAACAAGATCTATTTTTTCTTGCTCAAGTTTTGCCCAACCATCTTCCCCATTCTCCGCGGTGACTACATCATATTTTTCTTCTGATAGTATATCGCTTAGCGCATCACGAATACTCTTTTCATCATCAACGATTAGAATTTTAGCCATCTTTATTTTTTTAAATCATGTATAACAAAAAGCAAGCCAGTAAGCCGGGTTCTGTTTTATCCCATCATTTATCTAGACTTATTGTTACCAATAAGCTCTAACGACCTACCCAATTCTGCTTAGGCGAGCAGCCTTCAAATGCAGAACCTATTTGGTCTTTCAGCACGTAAGGTTTACCATGCAGCTAATGTCACCATCAGCCCGGTGAGCTCTTACCTCACCTTTTCACCTTTTCCCCTGAGGGTAGTTTGTTTTCTGTGGCACTATCTCTATACCATATGGTACGCTTCCGCTTAAGAAGTACGTCGCTCTATGCTGCCCGGACTTTCCTTTCCATATTAACGGAACGATGAGTCGGCTTGCAATGCAAAAATATTAATGAATATCCTTACCTGTAATTTTTAATTCCCAATCATCTGCATGATTGGCAATTTCCATAATCATTTCTTTGACCATGGCATCATTCAGGTTCACTAGAAAGTTAATCGCTTCGACTTTTAGAAATCCATCCTCAACAATAAACTTTGTATATGGATAGTCTTTCGAAGCTTCAAGGCACTCTTGAAAAGGAATGTCATATGTCAACTCACAAACCTTTGATTTAAGATGAACTACTTCTCTTTCGTAATCTGGATGCATGACTATATGCCCAGTGACTGTTTGAAATCGATCCGTTTTAAGTGGCACTATAATGACTGATTGACTGTCATCATACTCTCTAAATTCACCCCCAATCTCCTGTGCGTAGTTCTCGCTAAACTTTCTGTAATTCATGGCAATAAAGGTTTATTACATAAGTTAACGATTCCTTATGAATAAAGAACAATAACTAGTAAGTACTATCATTGTCTGAGCCATCATCTTCTTCCTCTGCTATTTCTTCATCATCTTCTTTTCTCGGCATAAGTGCAGCTTCCTTCTTTTTAATAAACAGCTCACCCATATCATCAAAAGAATGAACAAAACGTAGACTTAAACCTATTTCTTGATTCTGTTGGTTTTCATTTACCTGTATCCTTTGATTGGTATTACTAAAAACCTTGGCCCTAAGTCTACCATCCTTGGTTAAGCTATACTCAACGGTCCAATCTCCAACTAAATCATTTAGTACATTGTCGTTATTATCATTTTGATTTCCAAAATTGCCACCTCTGGTAACCTTCAATCTTCCATTTAGAAATGTATAAGCCAGATTCAGCTGAAAGGAGTTCAAAGCTTCATCGTTAACGTCTGCAAGATTTACTTCCACTTCAAGATTTTCATCAATTTGGCTCACTAAGTAGCTAACCTGACTAGATAGAAATTCACCTAGGCTATTTCCAACACCACCACCTCCACTTAATGTGAAACTCTCTCGTGGAGAAAATCTCCTCAAAAACAATAAACTGATCACCTGTCTTTTCAGCTCTTGTTCATCATTAACGATTCTCGAGAGTGCAGAAATATTCTCGTTAGTTGCATCGGATTGATTTTCCAATTTAAGATCAAAACCAATGTCTGGAGAGAGCATTCCTCCTTCGAGTTCAAGTATTACAGAGATTGGAACCTTAATTGCTAATAATGTTGGATCTCTATCTGCAGGGTTATCAAGTTCTTCAAAGGAAGCTCTTTGAATGTAGTTCGCATCCAAATCGAGCGTTGCATTATATGGGTCGCCATACCATGTGATGTTGCTACCTGGTACAACATCGAATTCTTTACTGATACCTGGTGCAGTGAAATTATAAGCCCCCTCACTAATATCTAAAGACCCAAACATGCTAAACTCACCATCAGTATCCAATCTTAATTTCAAATTACCTCTTCCCCTTCCCTTGATTATCTCACCAGTTTTAATGTCAAATATCAATTCGCAATAAGCGTCAGGGGTAATATCTATATCGAATTCAAGAGTTAGACCAGAAATTTTAAATTCATCAATGTCTGCTACTGAGGTAGTATCCGAGAAATCCACAAAAGAAATATAATCTTCCTGACCGATGCTTGTTCCTTGAGAAACTGGAATATAAAATCTTGTATTTGCTTCTGTTTGAATAGCAGCTTTTATACTTAAATCATTCAATGGGCCTTTTACATTAATATTTCCAGTCCCATATGCTGATCCATAGTAAAGGCTGTTCTCTAAAACAGTGGTATTAAGAAATTCAAAGTTGTTTGCACGGATATTTATATCTGTCAACAAATCCCTAAAGTAAGAATGTGCTATCGTCCCGGTCACTAGTGCATCCGACCCTTTCCTATCAAGCAGATGAAAGTTTGAAAGTCTCATTAGGCTCGGATCAAAATCAACCTTTCCAGTAAATGTATAATGTGTATTCAGGTAGTTAATGTTGACACCTCCTCCAACAATATCAAAACTGCCAACGACCTCTGGCTTTTCAATGGAACCCGTAAGAGATAGTGATCCACTGGCGCCTCCCTCAATATTTGAAAACTTATCTTTCAAAAACGGCTCTCCCATTTTAAGATCCGCTTTATCAAATTTCACGTTAAAATCAAGTTGTTGCGCTTGTTCCTCTGGGAAATAAAAGCCTTCAACTTCAATTGCATTGACATTTTCACGTTCGACTTTTACCTGACTAAATACACTTCTATCTGTTGGGTTCCACTTTGAAGAACCAACAATATCACCTACAAGAAGATCATCATATACCAAATTCTTGATGAGAAATGATCCATCAAATTTAAATGCATCACCGATCGACTGTCTAAAGATGCTGAAGTTACTATTTAAATACCCACCTATTTCAGCTTCAGAGAATAGTCCCACCTTATTCATATTTAGATCCTCTGATGAGATAGTGATAGAAGTTGGTATGGTATCCGCATAAACTCCATCTACTGTAATTGACTCACTAGAATCATAAATTTCAACATTTGAAAAAGTAGTCTTATTCTGAGTAATAACAACCTTATTAGAAGGATTAAAAACCCAATTATCATCGAGAACTTTAATTTTAGATGGCAACATCCTTAAGGTTATTGAATCCCTATAAAGGTTGAGTCTACTTTTCAACCGTACATCACTAGCTGTAAGAGGTTGGCTAATGTGTGTAGTCAAATCGATATTTCTGTCGAACCAAATTCCTTCTAGAAGAAGTGCTTCAGTATTAGGCACACCTACAATTACTTGATCACTTGATTCAATGATAAAATTTGTAAGAACATTAGAACTATTGAGATCTCTGGATCCATTTATATCGATCACAGGATTATAAAGCTCATTTGAACCTATATATAGCGTATCTGATTTTATATATAATGAGATGTTAGCGTTTCTGCTTTGTCTAAAATCAGATTCAATTAAAGTCTTACCCCCTAGTCGAATTGGAATTGCCAATGAGTCAAGATATGAAGAAATTCTACCATCAATATCGGCTTTAAAAGACAATTTATATTGGTTTTCACTCACCACATATGAAGATGAATCTTCATGAAATTGTAGTTCTGATGCGTAACTAGCAATCATTGCAGGAATGTCTTTTAGCGCGTCGGTAATTCTAAACTTACCTTCTAAGTTTGACTTCAAGCCCGGCAAAGCCGCTAATATGATTCTTGTACTATCCTGAAACGAGGAACTTATGCGAATAGAGTCTAAATTAATTTGACCTCTATCTAAAACAAGCAGCCCAGAATCTATGGAGAGTCTTCCGGCAAACTCATCAATATCCAAATCAGTTATTTCAGCCTTAATTCTACCATTTGCCGATAGTTTTTTAGTGGTTAAATACAATGCATCCGCGTTTATTTTATTTACATCAATATCTACTTGTAAAACTTCATGAATATCTCTAAAGTCAATTTGAGCTACACCGCTTATTTGGCAATTAGGATCTTCTACTGAGAAAGCACCATTAAAGTAGTTTTCAGCAAAATGTCCATCGACTTCTATACTATCATATTCGTATCCTTTTAGGCCACTATTGTAAAGCAATGCTTTCAAATCGAATTCAGCATTTTCTGGTTTTATCCCTTTACCATTAATGGTCGCAGTAAGGTTAATTTTCTGAACAATTTCATTTTGAAAGAATGCACCGAAATTTAAATCCTTGAATTCGAGATTTCCTACGTACGACATATCATTGGGATCATCGGGAATTTTCAAATTAATATCAGTATGCACAGATCCTTGATCAGTATCAAAATCCCCACGGGCGACAAAATCCTTTAAAAAGCCAGCAAAACTCCCTGTGAAATCAATTCTCCCCATTTGGTTAAGATTGTCTGCATAATCACCGATATGTGGTCTTAGATCGGAAGGCAATACATGTGAATCGGTCACATCCGCAAGCACAAATGTTTCTGAAATGTCTGGCAATCCAAAGCAGCTTACTCCTCCGACAAAATAAGACTTACCATAGCCAAGTTTTGTATCTTCAATATTAAAGTCACCTATCGTCCCCCAAATAATTCCATCAAGTGTTATATCCTTTTTTAATACATCTGCTCCGGAAATGCTTGTAAAGTCTTGCTTTGAAATTCTAGAATCCTCAAAGTGTAAAATAAACGATACACTATCCTTAAAGTGACTCAAATCATCTAATCCACTATAAAAGAATTCGAGGCTGTCTGATATATGACTGGTTGGAGTATTAAAGATTAAGTTATCAACGCTCAAAGACTGATTACTAACATAAAAGCGGGTTTTCAATTCATTAATAGTAAATCCAGAATATTGCTCTATTCCACTAAACTCCATGATCTCCCCACTAATAGTATCCTTCAAAAGAAGTTCTCCAATACTAAATTCAGGAATATCAAAATAAAAGTTTGAAAAGTCTAACTTAGTGGTATCATGAGCCTTCGATTTATCCACGAGTTTGAAATCAAGATCACTAAGTGTAATTTGATCAACATAAATTGAGCGCGGATTTTTCTTTGCAGTATCGTTTTTTAAAGCCTGTAAGAAAATTGAGATATTGAGTTTAGACAATGAATCATGTTTGATCAGATTTAAGTCTAAGTCTTGTGCAGTGATTTCATCAATATTTAGATAGTTTCCCTTAACTAAATTTATTATTCCATAGCTGACTTTAACGCTACTTGAATATGCCAGTGTATCCCCTTTCCAGTCTTTAATTAAAATTTCCTTAAGGTAGGCCTGATCTAACCAAGATACTTTTACCCGTTCTATTGAAATCTCATGACCAGTTTGCTCTGATACTACCTCCAATACTTCTTGAGCAAGGAAAGTCTGGACTGGACGCAGCTGAAGAAGTAGCATTATCAACAGCAGTAAAGATGTAGAATAGAAGAAAACTCCTGAAAATAACTTCCAGAGTACCTTACGAACTTTCGATATGGTTATCTTGGCATCCAAAAAAAAGCGGTGGCGGTTATTCTAGGTATTGAGTCCTCTTGCGACGAAACTTCAGCATCTATCTGTATAAACGGCAAAGTAATCAATAATGAGATTGCTAGCCAAGACATTCACGAGAAGTACGGTGGAGTTGTTCCTGAACTTGCCTCCAGAGAACATCAAAGAAATATCGTGCCAGTTGTAAATCATGTTATTAAAGAAGCAGGATTGAGTTTATCCGATCTTGATGCCATCGCCTACACACGAGGTCCAGGATTACTAGGCGCACTACTTGTTGGCGGAAGTTTTGCGAAATCGATGGCCGCTGCATTAAAAATCCCTTTGATACCAATACATCACATGAAAGCGCATGTACTGGCTCATTTCATAGAAGACCCAAAACCTAGTTACCCATTTATTTGCCTGACTGTTAGTGGAGGTCATACTCAGATACTAAAAGTTATTGGTCCTGATGAGATGATAATACTTGGGCAAACTCAAGACGATGCTGTAGGAGAAGCTTTTGATAAAGCTGCAAAACTCTTGGGCCTTCCATACCCAGGTGGACCAATGATTGACAAGTTGGCTGCTGAAGGCGACCCAACTAAATTTAGTTTTGCAGAATCAGAAATGCCGGGACTTAACTACTCTTTTAGTGGTATAAAAACATCCATTCTATACTTCTTACAAAAGGAGGTTCGAAAGAATAAAGACTTTATCAATCAGAACTTAAACGACTTAGCTGCAAGTATTCAAAAAACACTTATTTCAATGTTGATGAGTAAGTTGATATTGGCAGCCAAGCAAGAGAATATCAAACAGATTGCAATTGCAGGTGGTGTTTCATCTAATAGTGGACTAAGAAACGAACTGGCGATTCAATCCAAAAAATATGGCTGGACCACTTTTATACCTGACTTTCAATACTGCACTGATAACGCAGGTATGATATCCATAAGTGGACATCTTCTCTACGAAAACAATTCATTTGGTGAGTTGACAGATAGTCCGCTGCCAAGAATGCCATTTTAACTAGTGTACTTTATATTTAAAACATGAGCAGCAAAGACAAGAGCAGATTTTCCAACAATATTCAAATTAAGAATCGTAAGGCTGGTTACGAATTTGAATTTGTCGAGAAAATAGAGGCAGGTATTATGCTTAAGGGTACTGAAATAAAGTCGCTACGAGAAGGTAAAGCAAGCATACAGGAAGCATACTGTTACTTCAAAAAAGAAGAACTTTATATAAAGGGAATGACTATTTCTCCATATGCGCAAGCAAGCTTTGAAAGTCATGAAATGACAAGAGATCGCAAGCTATTACTGAAGAAACGTGAGCTTGAGAAATTTAAAGCCAAAATGGAGGAAAAGGGATTGACGATAGTTCCTTTAAGGATCTACATTAATAGTCGAGGACTTGCAAAACTTGAAATAGCGTTAGCCAAAGGGAAAAAGATTTACGACAAAAGGGACAGTATTAAGAAGAAAGATCAAAAGCGAGAATTAGAACGAATGAAAATTTAACTTATGAGTTTAGTACTGGTGCTCAATCAAGATTTCACTCCATTGACTGTATGCTCAGTACAGCGTGCTTTTACGCTTGTCTTTCTAAACAAAGCAGACCTAGTTTCAGAGATAAATGAAAAGTGTCTGAGATCAATAAATAAAACGTTCCCTTTTCCATCAATCATTAAGGTTAAATATTACGTCAACATCCCGTATAAAGGTGTTGTAATGAGTCGGCACAATATATTCAAGCGTGATGGAGGGAAGTGTCAATACTGTGGCACTAGTAAAGACCTTACCTTGGATCATTTAATCCCAAGGTCCAAAGGAGGAAAATCCACATGGACCAATCTTGTTACTGCTTGTAAAAAATGCAACTCTAGAAAAAGTGATTACACGCTTGAGAAAGTAGGAATGACACTTAAAAAATTACCAGTAAAACCCTCTTACATTACATTTCTGCGAATGCATAAAGCAAACCATCGCGAGGATTGGTCTCCTTATTTGAACCCGAAAAAAGCTTCAGCGTAAATACCTTATTATGAAAAAACTTTTATTTCTATCATTAGCTCTAATGGTTCTCTCATGCGGATATGAGGAGGATGGCAAGGAAAATGAACGTGATGAAACAATTGAGAGATTTGAAGAAAAGAAGCGAGAGTTAGAAGAAGAGATTGAAAAATTACAAGAAGATGCAGAGGAAGCAGCTGAAGACGCTCAAAAAGAAATCGAATCTGCATTGAAGCAATTACAGAAAGAGCGTAAAAAAGTAGTAGACGAAGCTGATAAACTTAGAAAGGCAACTAAGAAAGAGTTAGAAAATGCATTGAAAGAGGCAGAGGAAGTTTATGAGGAGTGGAAAAAGAAGAAAAAGAAACAGCTTAAGGAATAAAAAAAACCCAATCTTAACGATTGGGTTTTATATATGAATTTAAAGTTATTTTACTCTTTTATTCCTTTCAATGATTTATAAAGGATCTTACGAGCATTAGATTTTCTTAATGTTTGTTCAACATCAGAAACAATTCCCATTTTCACTTCTGAATCAATATTCAAAGCCATGGTAATTCTATCTCGCTCAGCTTCTGAAAGTTTGTCCTTTTCTTGGTTAACAAAAAG
>CAZWLS010000133.1:0-10317 GCA_964634415.1 uncultured Roseivirgaceae bacterium
CCAATACTTTGCTGACTTGTTCTTTACCTACGGTTTCTGCCAGGGTATCGAGGAAAGAAACGGCAAACTCGCTATATTTTTGGGGACTCAGGCGATCGCGACCTTTATCGGTCAATTGGTACATATGTTGCGGTCTACCCATCTTACGCTGTACCGAATCGTAGCTTATTAAGCCTTCAGCTTCCAATTCGTTGAGATGACGGCGCACGGCTTGAGTACTAATCTTTAAGTCTGCCGCTAGCTGTTTGGCTGTGGCGCGATTTTGTCTGAGTAGATATTGCAGAATATTTTGTTTTGTGGAAGGTAGATCGGCGATCGTCATCGTCTCAACTGCTAGATGGTGTGCCTCTTAAAAATAGGATATGAGAAAATTTTGACTTTAACAACACCTTTGTTGCTAATGTACCCTAGAATAGTCTTAAATAGACTTTAAAAAAGGGAACCGCCCATGGAAAAGGCAGGCTCCCCTCATCAACTAACCTAGAAAGTGAGTTATTCTAACGCGAAAATCTCGCAGACCTGATTGTCTTCACAGCCATCTTGTTTGAGGCAAATTTCATATTCTACACCTGGTTCAAAATGCCATACAAATGAGTGATCATCTTCACTGCCAAATTCTCTTACTTCAGAATGTTGAAGATCATCATCAACAAATACTTTCCATATGTAGGTGATCTGATCTTTGCCATCAAAGTCAGCAGTAAATGTGTGAAAATCAGTAGTTTCAGTTTCGGTTAACTCTGCCTCAAATGATAGGTCTAAGCATTGAGGTTCCTCATCTTCTACAATTATAGTTTCACAATACTCAACTGATTCACAATCACCCTGATCAGTAACAAGACAAACGCTATGAGTACCACTATCGAACTGCCAAAAAAGTTTATGATCAGTTTCTTCTTCGCCAGGTATTTCAACATCGACTACTTCATCATTTATATACCACTTGTATTTGATTGAGTCTTTCTCGTCAAAATCAGCATAGAAATAGTAAGTGTATTCATTCTCTATTTCTGCTTCAAATGCTACCTCTTCAATGCATGGGTTTTCAATTACAATTTCCTTACAGTATTCGATTATTCCGCAAGCATCATTTTCAGCAATTATACAGACGGTATGTTCACCTTCTTCAAAATCCCATTCTAGGAAGTCATCCCTGTTATCTGATATGGGAACAGTTAGAACGGTATCTTCATCGATTACCCAAGAATATGCTAGTGTGTCAATTCCATCAAATTCAGCTGTAAACCTATAGTAGTAATTGTCAATCATTTCTGCACTGTATGATAGATCGTTGCACGACTCTTTATTTGAACTTTCAATAGTGAACTCAACGCATCCTTCTAGTTGTTGATCACAGCTCGCAGATTGTGCAAAGACACATACTTTATATTCCCCAGGCTCAAATTGGTAGGAGAGGTCTGCAGTATCAAGTTCACCTGCGGCAAACGATTTTACAAGCTGATCGTTGATGAAAAGTTCAAACGCCAGGTCTGATAGACCAGATGCTTGAATATGGGCAGTGTAGTTTGCACTATCTATCTCAACTTCTAAATCTACAGTAGGACAAAGGTCTTCTTCAGGAGTACACGCATTAATTATAAGTGCTCCAATGATTACAACAAATAAGCTGTATGATTTAAATAATCTCATGGGTGTTTCATTTTTTATCAAATAGTTATAGGGATTTTCCCTCTTCTGACTTTGAAACGCGGACACAAGTATGCGACCCTACCCCTTATTTTAATTTTATTAAGAATATCATTTTCCTTTGATCCAAAATCGGATACTTTAGTTCTTTATGGCAGAATTGGAAAAACCATTATGTGATGAAAGGCAATTCGATTCTTTCTACTCTACGAATGCCAAGGCACTAAGAAACTTCATATACTATAAGTTCGGAGATGCTGAGCAATCAGATGATGTTGTGCAAGAAGCATTTGTGCGCCTTTGGAAAAACTGCGCGAAGGTAACTATGGATACCGCCAAAGGATTCCTGTATAAAATCGCTATCAATCTTAGTACGAGTTTAAAAAGGTCCGAAAAGGTGCGCCTAAAGTATGCTGAGAGAGCAATTAAGGTGGACTCCAATATAGAAAGTCCTGAATATCTGATCCTAGAAAAAGAATTCATGGAAAAGCTATCCGATGCTATAGCGCAATTACCGGACAAGCAGCGAGAAGTTTTTCTGTTGAATAGGGTTGAAAAAAAGACTTATAAGGAAATCGCGGAAATGTCCGGTGTTTCTGTAAAGGCAGTAGAAAAATCAATGCATAAAGCTCTTGTTAAACTGAGAGAAAAAATCGGTAATGTGTAGAGGTAGGGTATATGGATCAATGCGCGTTTGAGAATAAGATATAAATATGAGTGAATTCAAAGACGATACATTTTTAGCAAGGTGGCTGAATGGAGAGCTGACAAATGAAGAATTAGAAGCCTTCAAAAAAAGGTCAGACTATGGTGATTTTAAAAAAATAAGTGAGGGATCTGCATTATTTGAATCACCC
The DNA here is from genome assembly GCA_964634415.1 of uncultured Roseivirgaceae bacterium. Lineage (GTDB taxonomy): Bacteria > Bacteroidota > Bacteroidia > Cytophagales > Cyclobacteriaceae > Ekhidna. Next base: position 2,505 of record CAZWLS010000133.1, read on the forward strand.
AATTTTGACCAGGAAGCAATTCTTGAGAAGATAAAGGAGAATAGAAAGCTATCTATTGGTGCTAAAAAATCTACTCCAACCTGGAGGGTATATGTTGCTGCGGCGTCTGTTTTTTTGGTATTTGGATTAGCTTTCTACAATGTATTCTTCTCTAACAATTTGATAAGTTATCAGACTTCGCTTGGAGAAAAGATGGAGGTGGAATTACCTGATGGTTCACAAGTAGTTCTCAATTCGAATACTACGCTGTCTTTTTCCGAAGAGGATTGGAAGATTAACCGAAAATTGAATTTAAAGGGTGAGGGGTATTTCAAAGTAGAAAAGGGGGATCGTTTTATTGTAGAGACTGAACAAGGAAAAGTAACTGTTTTAGGTACTCAGTTTATTATTCAAGAACTAGGTGATTTCTTCCAAGTAAAATGTTTTGAAGGTAGTGTAAGAGTAGAAAGTGGTGATGAATCAGAAGTACTTAAACCAAAACAAGGTGTAAGAAAGGTACGCGGAATGAAGCTTATTCTGAGAAATCATTCTTTAAGCGAGCCTTCTTGGATTACTAATGAGTCATCATTTGCTAGCGTTCCACTGAAGTATGTTTTGAAAGAGATGAGCAATCAGTATGATGTCAAATTTGAAGGCGTTGAAGCAATCGGAGATAAGTTATTTAATGGAACCTTTCCACACGACAACCTTGATTTAGCGCTGAGCATTGTACTAAATACTGCTAATGTGAATTACCAGAAGGAAGGAAAAGTCGTGGTACTTAGCGCTCCCTGATGAAGTATTATAAGCTATTGTTTTTACTATTATTGGTGCCATACATTTCTTGGTCACAAGAGTCTTCTAAAAAAGATTTAAAAGATATTCTATTGTCTTTACAAGAAAGACATAAGGTCCAATTCTCTTTTACTGATGAGGTTGTATCTGATAAAATGGCCATAGTGGATTCGACGCTTACGCTAGAACAAACCATTGCTAAACTGGAACTGGATACCAGATTGAGATTTCAATTGCTTAAAAATGATTACATAGTTGTTAGAAACTACAGAGGCGATGACCTAGTATCCATTTGTGGGAATATTAAATCCCATTCTAACATCCCACTTCTAGGTGTATCCGTTGGTTACTCAAGTTCGGAAGGAGTGTTCACTGACGAAAATGGAGGATTTAAGCTTGATTCTATTCCATATGAATCATGGCTAACGTTGCGATATCTTGGTTTTGCTACTAAAAGGTTGAAAGTGTCAAGGCTCTCTTTCATTGAGTGTGTTCAAATTAAGATGTCGGAATCAATAGAAGAATTAGATGAAATTGTTGTGAGTGACTACCTGGCAGCAGGCATCTCAAAAAACTACAATGAGATTCAGATAAACCCGCATACACTTAAGACTCTTTCTGGTTTAGCTGAGCCTGATATCTTACAAAGTATTCAGCAAATACCAGGTGTTAATAGTCCTTTTGAAACAGCTGCTGGAATTCATGTTCGTGGGGGATTGCCCGATCAAAATCTTGTTTTATGGAATGGCATTAAAACCTATAATCATAGTCATTTTTTTGGGATGATATCAGCATTTAATCCTTACATAACTGATAAAGTCTCATTTATCAAACATGGTACTTCAGCGAAATATGGTGACAGAATCTCTTCTGTAATTGACATTAATTCAAGTCAGCGCGTAGCGAAAAACATTTCTGGTGGCATAGGAACCAATCTCCTTTTTTCAGATGGATTTGTCGAAATCCCATTGCTTAAAGAGAAGTTATCAGTAGAGGTGTCAGGGAGAAGGTCATTTACAGATGTTTTTCAAACGCCTACTTTCAATCAAATTTCGGATCGTGTTTTTCAAAACACAAAAATAGGAGATCAGACTTCTGATGATTCTCAATCTAAGAATAGTTTTTACTTCACAGATTTTTCATTTAGTTCTAATTATAAGTTAGACAATAATAACACATTCATTTTGAGTGGTTTATACAATAAAAATGAACTGCAATTTCAATCTCAAGATGTACTAGGAATTGAAACATACAGCGATGAATTATTGAACGAAAATGAGGGGGTTAACATAAAGTGGATGGGAAAATTGAATGACCAGTTTGGTCTTGAAGCTAGTGGAAGTTTATCAAGGTATATTCTGAGATATGAGTTTATTAGATCTGTCCCTGACACCATTACATTATCTAGTAAGAAGAATTTTGTTAAAGAATCTAACTATCAGTTAAATGGTGATTATCACATACGTGATGGACACGATTTAGCATTTGGCTATAATTATTCCAATTCTAAAATTAGATACGCATATGAGACTGAAGCTCCTTCATATGAAATTGTTTTGGATAGTGATAATTCCATTGTCGATACACATTCCGGGTTTGTAGAGTATCTATTTGACAATAAATCCCTATTGATTAGGCCGGGTGTTAGGTTTAATTATTATCAACAATTAAATGAAAGTTTTATAGAGCCAAGACTCTATATTCAAAAGCAATTAGCTAGTCATTTTGCACTGTCACTTTCCACCGAATATCGAACTCAGATAGCAAGTCAAATAAAAGAATCTGTCGTTAGTGATCTCTCTTTAGAAAACAAAGTATGGGCACTTGCTTCCTCTGATAGATTTCCGGTAATCAAAAGCCTTCAGTTTTCCTCGGGATTTAGTTTTAGCAAAGATGGTTGGTTTACTGAATTGGAGGCTTATCGTAAGTCTTTGAATGGTGTTACAACCTTGATATTTGGGTATCTGAATGGCTTAGAAAATCAGTTTAGAGAAGGGGAGAGTCAAATACATGGAGCAGATTTACTGCTTAAGAAAATATGGCCTAAATATGAAAGTTGGGTTAGCTATTCGTATATCAAAACTGAAAATTCATTTGATGATGTCAATGAAAATAGATCTTTTCCTGGAAGTTGGAGTATCGAGCACACCGTAAGATGGTCCAATATTTACAATTTAGGTAATTGGGAATTTTCACTTGGCTGGATATGGCATACTGGCAAATCATTTACTGATGTAATAAATACAAGTACCGAAGGACCGGTTCAAATTTTTTATAATGAAATAAATCAAAATAATCTTCCTGTTTACCATAGATTAGATTTGTCAGCAATGAAAGAATTCAATTCAAAGAAAAACAACAACTTGAGGTATCGAATTGGGCTTTCGATATTGAATTTGTATAACAAGAAGAATTTACTAAATCGCGAATTCAGAACGACACCATCTTTAAATAATCAATTAATTGACACACGCGTATATTCCTTGGGCTTCACTCCAAATCTAGTTTTTAGGGTTTTTTGGGATTAGTCTAATCCTACGACCTTAGGCTTCGTTAAGTTTGGACTTTCAAAGAATCTAGGTGCTGACAATGTTACTCTAAAGAAAAAGAGCTGGCCTTCATTTGGCGGTTCTGGGATCAGAGATACTCTAAATTCAAACGTGTTAAATACTAAACTTTCATTTCTGATTCTCACTCCACCGCCCATCGTGTAATACGTTCTGGAAAATGGCTCTTCAATTCTAGATTCACGAACATTACCTACACCCAAATGCGCATATGTGGCAAATCTAAAACCGTAAAAATACCATGGTTGGAATACAACATATTCCGTTGATAAGGTAAATGCTCTATCTCCAATGATTTGATTGCCAGTGATATTCCTAATTCTATTTTCACCTCTCAAACTTTGAGCTTGTGGAATAGAAAGTCTGTTTCCATTAAAAAAATAGAGTCTTGTGAAAACCCTAGAATATGCTCTGCCTATTTTAATTAATGGTGTAAAATGCCTTCCATTAACCTGGACCGTTCTATCGTTTCTTTTATTATTATTCACGAAATAGCCAGATTCTAAATCGAAAAGAAAATAACCGGTTGAGTTATTGTAAAAAGAATAGCTCGCACGAAATCCTCTGTAATCTCTCGATCCAAACTCTCCAAAATCTTTACCCAGTAGTAGCGTATAAATAAACCCCGTAGGAATATCCTCGGTTATATTGAAAGATAATATGTTCTTGGACTTAAGAAAGTTTATTTTACCATAAGACAATCCTCCTATTAAGAAGTGATGGTTATGATAGAGTACATTGCTGTCTTGTTGGACTGTAGGTCGCTCAGAAAAATTATCATGCTGCACTCTTAGCGCGAAACTTAAGTTTTTACGACTATTCAGTTGAAAGGACCTGGCTCCCCATACATCATAGCTTTTTCTATCTATTTGAAAGTTTTCTTCATACAATGAATCAGCAAATATCAGATCTTGTATTGGTTGGACATGTTCCACAGTTGCTTCACCATAATACTTGATTTCAGGTGAAATGAAATCTCGCCTGAAAGTCAACCCCTTGCTTTTTCCTAAATAGTTGTCGGAGACAAAAACGGTACCATCAATAAATGTATTCTCTATGTTTCGGACCGTGTATTGCGCGTCATATCCGTGCATTGGCAACTCGTTTTTGTTCCTTAGGTATCCGATTCTAAATTCATTCCCTGTTCCTAAAATATTTCGATTTGTAAACCCAATTTGAAGAGCAGAATTATCATCTAATGAAAAATCAACAGACCATGGAAATCGATCTTTTACAATAAGTGTGGCTATAACTGCCTCTGCATTTCCTGGATCTAATGTCAATTGAATACGCGCATCAACTACATAATCTAGTGACCTGATAATTCTTTCACTATCTGCCATCTCATAGATATCTACCTGGTCTCCAACATTGAATAAGAGATATTGTTCAAGTACTTCGAATGAAGTATTTCTGTGAAGTTTGTTGCTTAATTTACCAATTCCGCTCTCAGCTTTGAGCGTTGTGTCATTGATTGATCCTCCAAAAAGATCGACAGAGGCATATCTAATCTTTGAAATAGTTTTTCCTTTAAAAACTCTGAAGAAATCTTCACTCTTAACAGGTTCTGTGTTTGAAAGAGCATTTTGATTTTGATTCCTCACAATTAAGAGATTAAATAGCTCTCTTGTTACTCTGTTTTTTTTGGCTACGGAATAAACTGAATCATAGAAACCATCTGAAAGAACATATTTGTCGCTTAATACCTGATAATCCACACTATCGTGGATGATGAAAAAAGTATCTTTCTTGGTTGTAAAAAGAGAGTCAGATAGAACCAGTACCTGATTTTTGCGAAGATATACAGTGTCACTCTGTGCAAATACTTGGGTAATCCACAGACCAGTAAGGACCAAGTAAAGTATAATTCTGATGAGCTGATTCAATATGATAATTCTTCGATTAGCAAGTATAGATAAATAGGTTATTTGCACCGTGTTTTTGACTGAGATTCTAATTTATCATACCTACTTAATAAAGGGATACAACAAGTGTACATAGCATTTTTTAACCCAATAGTGCACTGTTAACTCACACAATGATGAGATTTTTGGAGATCTAAGCCTAGTGCTTGCACATTCTTAAAACCTTAAAATTCAGTGATTAAATATTTTGTTATTGGGTTGTTTACCACTTGGTTCTCAATCATGTTTGGAAATAGCCAAAGTTTAAATGCTGATTCAACTTTGAATGTAATTTCAGAAGAGTTGAACGATTCAATTAATCAGTTTGATTCGATCAATACATTTACTTCATCAGTACTTAAATCTGATCCATTGTTAGCAAGCACATTAGCAGGAAAGACACTCGAGGTGTCTGGCATGGAATCTTATTCAAAGGGAGGTGGTGATTACAGTACTAAGCTTAATTATTTAAATCTTGGTGTGATCTTGTGTGGATTAGATTCAACATTAGACGAAGGCATAAGTTATTTGAAAAGAGCGAGAGCACTTTCCAATGATGACCCAATCATGACTAATGACATAGTAACTAACATGATCTTGGCATATTCCAGAAAAAGGAAATATGAGATTAGTATTTCATATTTAGACTCTGCGATATGGGGTAATGATACCATCGAGAATAAATATACGCTAGGAGCAATACACAGAATGGGAAAAGAGGTCTATCTCAAGCTAGGAGATTATAAAAATGCTTATCATCATTTAAATGAAGAGATTAAGGTTAAGGACGAATTAAAAAGTGCTGAAATTAAAAGCAAATTTGAAATATTAGATCTTGAAAATTCCAATATTGAAAAACAAGAAACAATTCTACTGCTAGAAAAAAAGAGACTTATGGCCAATCTTAAATTTCAATATGCAATTGGCTTTGCTGTTCTCTTTTTAGTCCTCTTCATTGTTGTTTATAGAAACTTTAGGATGAAGGAGCAATTATTAGAAAACTTAGAAGTCAAACAGCGAGAAATAGAAGAAAAGTCTAACCTTTTAGAAGTTAAAAATAGAGAGATTGAGCAGTTCGCTTACGTTGCTAGTCATGACTTAAAAGCTCCTTTGAATACAATCATTAGTTGCATTAATATGCTTAATGAAGAAATAGAAACAAAACTAAGTTCCAATGCTAGACAAATGGCTTCATTTATGGAATCCAGTGTTTCAAGAATGCGAGCGATGATAGATACCTTATTGGAACATGGAAAACTTGGTGCCAACATTAAGTTTGAAGAAGTCGATCTCAATGAAATGATTAGAAATTTGCAAGCAGATCTTAGAATTCTAATTGAAGAGTCAAATACGAAAATTATTGTTAACTATTTACCGAACGTAATTGGCTCTCCCACAGAATTATCTTTATTGTTTCAAAATCTCATTACTAATGCAATCAAATTTTCGAGGGATGATCAAATTCCATTGATTACAATTTCTTATCGATCATTACAAGAGGAACAGAAACTCCAAATATCTATTCGTGATAATGGTGTCGGTATTCCTCATAAAAGACAAGAAAAAGTATTTAAGTTATTTGAAAGAGCACATGGTCAACAATATGAGGGTAGTGGTATAGGTCTTGCACATTGCCAGAAGATCATTAAACTTCATAATGGTAATATATGGTTGGAGTCAAAAGAAGGCATCGGTACAACTTTTCATTTTACACTTCCTATTTCAAACACATCTAACCATATTAGTTCTCTACATTTAAAGAAAGTACTCAAACGAACAGGCTAGTCCAAAAGACACCTTTATATACTTCTGATTTTTTGGATGAAGTTTCTATATGAATCGTTGATGATTTGGAGAGAGTATCTATACGAATTGCTTTTATGATACTCACTTTTCTCAAGTATGTGAGATGGCATTTTCTTACCATAGATTTTTTCAAAATACCACTTGATAATTTCTATTTCACTATCTCCCCACATTGTCATCTTGCTAATTCTATATGCAGAAAAATTAGTGTTGTAGTCTAATAATTCTGGCAATGCCATTGAAATAAGAGATGTCCATCCCAGAGGTGTAATTTCTTCACTTAACTTAATCTTGATTTGATAGGCGTTGTATTTCATATGCACTTAGTATTGTTTAAGATATTCAATTAGTTAAACATAAGTATTTGGAAATGAGGTTATAATAAGTTGTGGTATACTAGATGTAAACACGCGTATTAATGTAGGTTATTCATTAAAGTAATAGCTAATTGGATGCGATTCAATAACTACAATTTAGTTAGTTGTATTTTTTATACAACTAATGGATTACTTTCACGTATTATACAACAAATAAATTGACCAAATGAAAGGAACACACATTGGAGAGTTAGAAGAATTAATACTACTAACAGTCGGTTCTTTGTTCGACGAAGCATACGGCGTAGCTGTAATGGATGAAGTAAGAACTAAGGCAGGTAGAGATATGAATATAAGTGCTATTCACGCAGTATTAAGACGCCTTGAAGAAAAAGGCCTTTTAAAATCGAGGATGGGTGGTTCTACCAATGAAAGAGGTGGTAGG
>CAZWLS010000134.1:0-10177 GCA_964634415.1 uncultured Roseivirgaceae bacterium
AGGTTCCCAGCTCAATTTCTATTTCTAGAATTTGCCATGTTTTGCCGAACGAATCAGTTCCAGAAAATAGGTCTGATCGATTGGAAGGTCTTGGACTGCTCTCTGAGCAGCTAAAAATAATGAGTGATAAAAGGGTTAAACGTAAAAAAGCCATAGTTGAGGAATTTACAACTATGGCAAGCTTTTATATATTGACCCCTAATAGAGGCCTTAAAATCCAATTATGATAGGACTTCTTTTACTTTGTCTGCAGCATCCTTCAACACGATGGCTGAAGTAACTTTTAATCCTGATTCTTCAATTATTTTGGCTCCCTCTTCAGCATTTGTGCCTTGAAGCCTGACAATGATTGGTACGTGTATATCGCCAATGTTTTTATAAGCTTCTACAACTCCATTAGCTACTCTATCGCATCTTACAATTCCACCAAATATGTTAATGAGTATGGCCTTTACATTAGGGTCTTTCAAAATGATTCTGAAACCAGCTTCAACAGTTTGAGCGTTTGCTCCTCCACCTACATCAAGGAAATTGGCAGGCTCACCACCTGAAAGTTTGATGATATCCATGGTAGCCATTGCAAGACCGGCTCCGTTAACCATACAACCCACATTTCCATCAAGTTTTACATAATTCAAACCGGATTCACCTGCTTCTACTTCTAATGGATCTTCTTCAGTAAGATCTCTTAGCTCTGCAATGTCTCTATGACGGTACAGAGCATTGTCGTCTATGTTAACTTTAGCATCAACAGCTAATATTTTGTTATCTGAAGTTTTTAGTACTGGATTGATTTCAAATTGTGAAGCATCTGTCCCTTCATAAGCTTTGTAAAGTGCAAAAATGAACTTTACCATTCCTTTGAAGGCATCACCCTCTAGACCTAAAGCAAAGGCTACTTTCCTAGCTTGGAAACCTTGCAGACCAACAGCAGGGTCAATCCACTCCTTTACAATTTTATCTGGAGTCTCTTCAGCAACAGTTTCAATATCCATTCCACCTTCAGTGGAAGCCATTATCACGTTTTTACCTGTACCTCTGTCTAATAGAATTGATAAATAGTACTCCTTTGGATCAGACTGACCAGGGTAGTAAACATCTTGCGCAATCAATACTTTGTTTACTTTCTTGCCTTCAGCACCAGTTTGGTGTGTAACTAATGTGCCACCAAGAATATCTTTAGATTTTGGAGCAACTTCGTCAAGACTTTTTGCTAATACCACACCATTAGAACCTGTTTCATTGATTGTGCCTTTTCCTCTTCCTCCGGCATGAATTTGAGCTTTAATTACATACCACTCGGTTCCAGTTTCTCTGTTTAGTTCCTTAGCAGCTTCTACTGCTTTATCTGGTGTGTCAGCGACAACACCTTCTTGGATTGTTACTCCGTAGGATTTAAGAATTTCTTTGGCTTGATATTCGTGAATATTCATGGATATAAATTTTCTGCGAAGCTAAATCATCGAGAACGTATAACCAAGATTGAGCGTCACTGAGTTAGCTCAATTGCGTGATATAGATATCTTTGCGGCCATATGCTAAGAGCTGATAATATTCACAAATCGTATAATGGACTAAACGTACTTCAAGGAATTGATCTATCTATTGCTAAAGAAGAGATTGTAAGTATTGTTGGAGCATCTGGCGCAGGAAAAAGTACATTACTTCATATCCTTGGGACATTAGACATTCCAGATCAGGGGAGTATTCTATTTAATGAAGTAGAAGTATCATCTTTGAATCAAAAGAAAATGGCCCACTTTCGAAATCAAGAAATTGGATTCATTTTTCAGTTTCATAACTTATTCCCAGAATTCACCGCGATAGAAAATGTATGTATACCAGCACTAATCAATGGAGATTCGGGTGTTGAGTCCCGTGCAATGGAACTTTTGAAAGTTTTGGGACTCTCTGAAAGAGCAGATCATAAACCTTCTGAATTATCTGGAGGTGAGCAACAAAGAGTTTCTGTCGCGCGAGCATTAATCAATCAACCTTCCATCATCTTTGCCGATGAGCCTAGTGGCAATCTTGATTCTCAAAGTGCTGACGAATTGCACGAACTATTTTTTGACCTGAGAAACAAAATGGGACAAACTTTTGTAATTGTTACGCACAACATGCAATTGGCAGGAATGGCTGATAGAAAGCTTGAAATCAAAGATGGAACTATAACTACTTGAGCGATTGAGTCAAGGAGTTAAATACATGCTATTCGCTTCATTTACTTTCACACTAATGAAAGTATGTGTGAAGCTCGTTCCGCATATTCCAGCGATTGAGATTATTCTTTTCAGGTCTGTTATTTCAATGGCCATTAGTCTTTTCTTTTTAACTAGACAAAAAGTCCAAGTTTGGGGAAATAATAGACTCGTTCTAGTAGGGAGAGGTGTTGCAGGAGCCATCGCCTTGATCATCTACTTTAGTTTACTTCAACAAATTCCATTGGCAACAGCTTCAACGCTTCAATATTTGGCCCCAGTATTTACTGCCGTTTTGGGGATTTTCTTGGTAGGAGAGAAGGTGAAGAACATTCAGTGGCTATTCTTTGCTATGAGTTTTGCCGGAATCCTGGTAATACAAGGATTCGATCCGAGAATTTCATTCTGGCATGTTGTGATGGGTGTTTCTGCTTCCCTATTCATGGGATTAGCCTATAATTTTATTCGGAAGCTTAAAACGAGTGAGCATCCTTTGGTTATAATCTTTTACTTCCCTTTGATCATGCTTCCCATTTCTGGTGTGTGGACTTTTTTTGTTTGGGTACAACCACAGGGCATGGATTGGCTGGTTTTAGTACTCGTAGGAATAACTACCCAAATTGCTCAGTTCTTAATGACAAAAGCTTACCAAAAGGAAGAGTTAAACAAGGTTTCCATTCTTACTTACATTGGTATTATTTACTCTTTGGCTTTTGGCTTCTTCATATTTGACGAGACTTATAATCTATACACATATGGTGGAATGGCACTGGTTCTTTCCGGTGTTGTTTTGAATGTTATGTGGAAGCGAAGCTGATCTTGATTTTCATATAAGCTTCAGCTTTATTTGTATTCTTTTTAACAAAAACAGTAAAACATGGGAAGAGCGTTTGAGTATCGTAGAGCAGCAAAGGAGAAGAGGTGGGATAAAATGAGTAAGGTGTTTCCAAAACTCGCCAAGGCTATTACAGTAGCAGCAAGAGATGGTGGAGCTGACCCAGAGATGAACGCAAAGCTTCGAACTGCAATCCAAAATGCTAAGGCTGAAAATATGCCTAAGGACAATATTGAGAATGCAATTAAGCGCGCTGCAGGTAAGGATATTGACGAGATTTCAGAAGTGACTTATGAAGGGAAAGGGCCTCATGGAGTCTTGGTTTTTGTTGAAGCAGCTACTGATAACACTACGCGTACGGTTGCAAATGTGAAATCTTACTTTAATAAAGCTGGTGGGGGATTTGTACCAAATGGTTCACTCGAGTTCATGTTTGATCGTAAGGCGGTTTTTGAGTTTGAAAAGACCGAAGGAATGGATATTGAGGAGTTGGAATTGTCATTGATTGACGGAGGACTAGAAGAGATTGAGGAAAATGAAGGAATGATATATGCCTATGCAGATTACACCCAATTCGGTGAAATGAACAAGGTGTTAGAAGATCTTGCAATTGAGGTGAAGAAAGCTACACTTAAGCGAATTTCTAATAATCCTGTTGAGTTTTCTGATGACCAATTGGAGGAGATTGAAAAAATGCTAGACAAGATCGAGGATGATGATGATGTCCAAGCCGTTTACACCAATATTGCTTGATATTGCCATTAGATAAATCGAAACTTATTCTCACACTAAGCTCAGGATTCTTCTTGAGCTTTGTGCTTTATATTTATGAAGCATTTGGAATATTTCAAGGCATTTCGTTTTCAGGCCATTCATTGCTATTTCGCTCAATTGCATTCGGAATAGGAGTCTCCACTACCTACGGTTTAAATGAGTTCTTTATAAAATCAAGAGTAAGAATTGATGGTAAAGCCAGAATGCTTGCCTGGATTTTTTGGGAAATTTGGATTGCTTCTTTAACTACTTTTCTTCTTTTTAACTATTTCTGGAATTTTGAAGAGCTCTATTGGTCATCCTATTTCCTCCTTCTTGGTGAATTTTTTTCTGTTATGCTTTTGCCTCATGGCTTGACCTATTTGTTCGAAAAATTGAATAGAAATGGCGTCGACTTGATGACCATCACCTCTGAAAATGGAAAAGAGCGGATAGATGTAAACCCGAGTCATTTACTTTTTATTCAGGCTGATGATAACTACATAAAAGTTGTTACTTCTGAAAAGGATAGAAGGAACACAAAGTTGATAAGGCAAACCTTAACCAATGCCGAAGATCAGTTGAAAGATTATCCGGAACTTGTACGCGTCCATCGCTCATATTTAATTAATAAAAGTAATATTCGAAGTATTGAAAGAAAGTCGAAAAGTGGGGTAGTTCATTTTGACGATCATGCATCGGTGCCAATTTCCCAGAAATATTTAGACCACCTTTAATCTTAATAGTTATTTCGCCCCACATATTAAAAAACCACCACATGTTGATTTAATCAATACGGGCTTCTTGTATGGCTTCCTACATTTGGGATCAAACAAAAGCAAATGAGATTACTAATAGCCATTCTTGCTTTTTCGATCACCTCATGTGGATTTGAAAATTCGAAACTTAAAGAAGTAGATGATTATATCAGGCAACTCAACCAGCAAGGGAAATTTGATGGTACAATTGCTATTGCTAAGATGGGTGGCGTAGTTTACGAATCTTCTCTTGGCATAGCTAATAGAACATGGAATATTGAAGTTGCTAAAGACACGAGATTTGATATCGCATCGATCAATAAGTCTTTTCAGGCTTATATGACTCTGCAACTTGTTGATGTTGGCATACTATCGTTGGATGACTTACTTGCTGATCACATTGCATATACTGGAGAATATGCAGAAAGCATCACCATAAGGCAGGTTCTAACCCATACATCTGGTATTGCTTCGTATGATGCCGTTCCAGACTCATTGAAGGGAGAAAATTTTAAAACTTTCAAGCGACAATATTTCAAATCAGATGAATATTTAGCGTTCATAAACCAATTACCTGCAATTGGAGCACCTGGTGAACAATTTTACTACAGCAATTTTGGCTATCACTTGATTGCCCTAATGCTAGAATCAAAATTAGAAAGGCACTTTTCCTTTTTATTGGATTCAATGATCTGTAAACCTCTTGGTCTGAGCAATACGTATGCACCCCTGAATAACGATATTATATACCCAAGACTTGCAAAGTCTTATTTAAAGGCAGAAGGAACGTTTGTAGAAAGTCCATTCATCGACTACTCACTTGGGAGAAGAATTTTTTCTACATCGATAGACCTTACTAGGTGGGGTCAAGAGATGGTAAATCCAACCTTGGTTTCCAAGGAGCTAGTAGATGAAATGATGACCAATCATATTAAGGAGATCAATCCGAATATTTCTTATGGATTTGGATGGGCAGTTTTTGATGGATTAGGTGACTATCAGATGGGGAAATTGGATGTTGAGTCTGAATACATGATTCATGGAGGAGCTACTGATGGTTATCGATCATTAGTAACGATATACAATGACGGAGAGTGGATTATATCTCACCTAACAAACATTGGAGGAGAGGCTAACGAGTTAAATATAACCGAACAAGTTTTAACCATACTTACAAAATAAATTATGAGAAAAGTAATGCTATCTATGAGTTTTATGTGTCTGTGCTTCATAGGCTATACTCAAAATCTTGAAAAGCAATTAGTCGGAAGATGGGAGATGCATAAAGTCATACAAGATGGAAATGACGTCACAGCTGAGCATAATCCTGAATCAAATCGCTTCTTTATTTTCAAGGATGATGGAACATTTGAATCTGGTGGTGATCCATATGGACCCAATTCGGGCAGATACTTTGTTAACAATTTGAACAGCAGCCTTTACATAGATTCCGCGGTAGGGCATGAAGATGATTCTATGTGGTATATAAAAATAGAAGGTAATCAACTGAAATGGCAGGGGTTTGGCACAAAGTGGGCTGAACGATTTGTGGTGATAAATACTAAGTCTAGAGAATAAAAAAAGGGAGCATTGCTCCCTTTTTTATTTTCATAAAACTTGTCTTACGCTAGTTTGCTGATAAGGTCAGCTGCTCTGGCAGAGTATCCTGCTTCATTATCATACCACCCAACAACTTTAACCAAGTTACCCTGGCAAGAAGTTAGTTTAGCATCAAAAATGTTAGAATGAGAATTTCCAACGATATCTATTGAAACGATTGGATCCTCAGTGTACTCAAGGATTCCCTTCATTGGACCTTCAGCCGCAGCTTTCATCGCAGCATTTACCTCTTCTGCAGTAACATCTTTGCTTACTACGCAAGTTAGGTCAGTAAGAGATCCAGTAGGAGTAGGAACTCTCATAGCAATTCCATCAAGTTTACCATTAAGGTGAGGTAAAACAAGCCCTACAGCCTTAGCAGCTCCTGTTGAAGTAGGTATAATTGAAACTGCAGCAGCTCTTGCTCTTCTTAAATCTTTGTGAGGTGCATCCTGAATTCGTTGGTCAGAAGTGTAAGCGTGAACAGTAGTGATATACCCTTTCTCGATTCCGAAATTGTCGTCCAACACTTTTGCCATAGGTGCAAGGCAGTTTGTTGTACATGATGCATTTGAAAGGATGGTCTCATCTCCGGTCAGCGTATCTTCGTTTACTCCAAGAACTACTGTAGGAATGTTACCTTTTGCAGGAGCAGAGATAACTACTTTTTTAGCACCTGCTTCAAGGTGACCACCAGCACCAGCTTCATCAACAAAGAACCCTGTAGATTCTAAAACGATCTCTACGCCAAGCTTTGACCAAGGTAAGTTCTTTGGATCTCTTTCAGCAGTTACAGGAATAGCCTTCCCATTTACAATGATATTGTTGTCATCTGCTTCTACAGTACCAGGAAATCTTCCATGGTTTGAATCATACTTTAAAAGGTGAGCGAGTGTATGAGTATCCGTTAGGTCATTTATCGCGACTACCTCTACATTATTCTTTTCTAGGAGTGCTCGGAAACTTAATCTTCCGATACGTCCAAATCCATTAATACCAATTTTAGTTGACATATGATCTTGCTTTGATTTTGAAGGGGCAAAAGTATAACCTCTTTTCGAGGTAATCAATAGAATTGGCTAAGAGACCGTTAATGTACTCTAGCTGTCTTTCATGTTAAAAAACTTTCATCTGGATTATTCTTTGGTTAAATAGCATAAAATTTAAAATACTTACCAAAACATGAAAAGAATCAAAAACCTATCTATCATCATGTTAGCGCTGATGGTGGTTGTTTCAGCTTGTACTTCGGGAGGGTCAGAAAGTAGCGATAAGCTATCTCTTGATTACGAGAAATACACACTCGATAATGGTTTGGATGTGGTCCTACATCAGGATGACTCGGATCCAATAGTTGCTGTGTCAATTTTAGTACATGTGGGATCGAATAGAGAGAAGCCGGGTAGGACTGGGTTTGCTCACTATTTTGAGCACATGCTTTTCCAAAGATCTGAAAATGTGCCTGAAGGCGGATTTTTCAAAAATATCGATGAATGGGGAGGAACTTTTAATGGAGGTACATGGACAGATGGTACCATTTATTTTGAGGTAGTTCCTAAGGATGCCTTGGAAAAAGTGCTTTGGATGGAATCTGATAGAATGGGATTCTTTATTAATGCCGTTTCTCTTGCAAGTCTTGAAGGTGAAAAACCAGTTGTTCAAAATGAGAAAAGACAGCGCGTTGACAACCAACCTTACGGACATACTCAGAGTGTAATACTTAAGGCACTTTATCCAGAAGGTCACCCTTACAATTGGACTGTAATAGGTGAGTTGGAAGACCTTCAAAATGCTACATTGGATGATGTAAAAGAATTTTATGAGCAATGGTACGGACCAAATAATGCTACTTTGGTAATTGCCGGAGATATTGACAAGGCTGGTGTGAAGGAAATGATTGAGAAATATTTTGGTGAGATTCCTTCAAGAGGTATTGACACTCCAATGGATCCTCAACCAGTTGCTTTAGACGAAACCAAGACGTTTTATTACGAAGATAACTTTGCTCAACTTCCTGAGCTGAGAATGACATTCCCTACTGTTGAGCAATACCACCCAGACCAATGGGCGCTAGATGCTTTAGGGCAAATATTGTCTGATGGGAAAAGAGCAGCTCTCTATAAGTCAATAGTAGAGGAAGCAAAAGTTGCTCCCGGAGTTTCTTCATTTAATAGTTCAAATGAGTTGGCAGGTACGTTCACCATTCGAGTGAGAGCGAACGCCGGTACTGATCTTGATTCAGTAAGAGCTGTTGTTAATCAAAGTCTAGCTGACTTTGATAAGGAAGGATTTGATATTAAAGACCTTGATAGAATTAAAGCAGGATTGGAGACTAATTTCTACAATGGCATAAGCAGTGTATTAGGTAAAGCTTTTCAATTGGCAACCTATAATGAATATGCTGGTGATCCTGGTTTTATTGAGAAAGATATTGCTAACATCAAAGCGGTAACTCAAGAGGATGTGATGAGAGTATTTAGAAAATACATCCTTAACCAGAATATGGTGGTTACGAATTTTGTACCAAAAGGAGCGAGTGACTTAGCGATGGAAGGTGCTGTTGCGGCAGATATCAAAGAAGAAGGTATTAACGAGTTTGGACAAAGCGAGGTGATCGAAGAAGAAGGAGACTTTACAATAGTGAAGACCGAGTCTACATTCGATAGATCTGTTGAGCCTGACTTTGGTGAAAAGCCATTAGTTACACCTCCAACAATTTGGACAGATGAAACTTCAAACGGAATTAGTGTTTATGGCGTAGAGGCGAATGAACTTCCTCTTGTGAACTTCTCCATGCGAATCAAAGGTGGTCATTTCCTTGATGATCCTAATAAGGTAGGAGTTGCGAATCTGATGACAGATATCATGATGGAAGGTACAGCCAATAAAACTCCTGAAGAATTGGAAGATGCTATTGGCCAATTAGGTGCAAACCTTAACATGTTTACAGCTAATGAGTACATCCAGGTTTCAGGAAATTGCTTATCAAGAAACTTCGAAGCAACAATGGAATTGGTACAGGAAATTCTTCTCGAGCCACGATGGGATGAAGAGGAGTTTGATAGAATTATTAATCAAACGCTTCAGAGTATTAAGCAAAGAGAGACTAATCCAAATGCGATTGCAACTGTAGTAATGAATAAGAAGCTATACGGTGAAGATCACATCATGAGTCATCCATCGATTGGATATGAAGATCATGTTAGCAACATTACTATTGATGATTTGAAAGCATTCTACGCAAATAATTTTGCACCAAATGTTACGAATTATCATGTAGCAGGAAATGTTAGCCAGTCAAGAGCAATTAATGCTTTAGGAAGGTTAAAGGATGAGTGGGCGCAGAAAGAAGTTGCTATGCCAACATATGAAGTACCTGCTGTGCCTTCGGAGCCTCAAGTATACTTTGTTGATGTTCCAAACGCTAAGCAATCTGTGATTCGAATTTCCAGACTTACTGTTGACGCAAACGACCCTGTCTACAATGAGATTATGGTTGCTAATGATAGGTTAGGAGATGGGTCTTCAGGAAGGTTATTCCAGATTCTAAGAGAAGAGAAGCAGTTTACCTATGGTGCATATGCATTCCCAGGAAGAAGTTCTATGGCTCCTGGTACGTTTACAGCTTTCTCAAGCGTTAAGTCGTCAACTACTAAGGATGCACTTGATACTTTCAAAGAAGTGATTGGTACTTATGCTGATACTTACACTGAGGAGGATCTAGAAAAAACGCAGACGGCTATGATTAAGGAAAATGCTAGAAACTTTGAGACGTTGTTCAATCTGCTTGGCATACTTCATAATATCAGTACGTTTGGGTTGCCTCAGGATTACATAGATCAAGAGCAGAAGACTGTAACTGCGTCTACAATAGAGAGTATTCAAGCAACTGCGAATGAGTATTTTGATCTCAGCAAGTACATATTCGTTATCGTTGGAGATAAGGCTACTCAATTTGATCAACTACGCGTAGAAGGCCCTGGAGATCCAGTGCTTGTTGACAAATACGGAACAGAAGTAGGAGCGCTTTA
>CAZWLS010000135.1:0-10142 GCA_964634415.1 uncultured Roseivirgaceae bacterium
GTCCATTCAAATTGGATGTTATTTTGAGCAATCCCATCTACTAAGAATGGAGCTTTGAAACCCAAAGCATATTCCGAACCTTCAGTGTAATAACCTTGAGCCATATCCGTGATGTTGTTACTATTTGTTGGTGAGAAGCTTGAAATTTTGAGAGGTTTGAAAATTCTATTTTCAGCCTCCGTATAAAAGTCATTTCCAGTTACCAGCTCTATAATCATACCCAACAGTATATAGTTAGTGTCCGCGTATGTGAAACCCTCACCTGCTTTGAATGGAGGTACATCATCCAAGACGTATTCAAGTAATTCTTCTGGCTTCCAGACTTTAGCAGGTGCTTTTTTAAGATCCTCCAAGAAGGCTTCCTTAAACTCGTACCTAATGATGCCTGAGCTATGATTCATTAGCTGTCGAATGGTAATTTCAGGAGCATTAGCAACCCTTTGAAACCAGTCATTTTTGCTTAGGTAATCTGATACTCTATCATCAAGTTTTATCTTTCCTTCATAAACCAACTGCATTAAAATTGCAGAAACCACTGTCTTCCCCGTACTGCCGCCATGCAGTTTGTGGGATGTAGTCATTTTGATTTGATTTTCTTTATCAGCCAAGCCGCTAGCGAAAGCCCTTACATTCTCGTTGGAGTCAATATATGTGAAAACGATACCTGGATAATCTGCCTTTTTTTGAATACTATCCAGGGCATTCTGGATGAATTCATCTGTTTGAGATAAACCGAAATATCCTGTCGATAAGAAAAATAGGAAGAGTAATTTTTTCATGGCAAATGGGTTTGAGTCCTCAATTACAAGGAAATAACACGCTATGTCAAGCAATTACTAGATGAACGGTAGCTAAATCTAGCTTATCAATTAGCTAAGTAATCCTTTGCTTTTTCTTCGTCTTCGAAAGGAGTCACATTCGTACCTGTGACCATGCTGTATGCCCTAAGGAGTATTTTTTTAATTCCTCCAACACCTAGAATAGCTCTTTTTTCAGATTTTCCTTTAAACACAGTCTTTCCATAGTGTTTTAATTTATCCATGACATCTGGATCAGTAAATGTACCCCTTACATCGAGGAGGAGGTAGATCTTTTCAGTGCTTTCTTCGTAGAATTTGGCCATTAGGTCAATGTCTTGCATGACAGTTTCTTTGGTTTTGATATCCTTAAAATTGACATGCAAGATTTTGCGGCCATGATGGTTAATGTATGAGACTGGCATTATGTATAGTTAATGGTGGTGTATTAAAATATAATCATTAAATCTTTAAATCCCTTATAATGTTATGGTTGGATTTAAATTTTATTACTTAATCGACTTGTTTGATTGAAAAAAGAAAAGCCTTATCAATTTGATAAGGCTTTTTAGTAGTGGGCCCACCAGGGCTCGAACCTGGGACTTACTGATTATGAGTCAGTTACTCTAACCAACTGAGTTATAGGCCCTCACTTAATGTGATTGTTCCTTTTAAAAGGGAGCGCAATATTACATATTTGCCATTTAATAGCCAACCAATGTCAGACTTACTACAAGGCGTAGATGCCATAATTTTTGATTTCGGAAATGTACTCATAGATCTTGATTACCCAAGAGTGATTCGACGGTTTTCTGAAGTAGCTAATAAGAACACCCATGAAATAGAAGAGATGGTGGTAACAGCACCGGTTCTTCAGCAATTTGAAAGAGGTATGATTGGTCCGGATGAGTTCAGAGCAGAGATAAATAAACTATTAGGTACTCAAATGGGTGAGAGGCAATTTGAGAGTATATGGAATAGTATGTTGAAGTCCATCACCAAACAGCGAATGAGCAAGGTGCTTAAAATTGGTGAAAAGTATAAGACATTTATTCTGTCCAATACCAATGTAATCCATGAAATAGCCTATGAAGAGATGATCATGGAGGAAACGGGTAGGCCTAGCTTGAGAGATTTTGTAGATGACGTATACTACTCGCACGAAATAGGTCTTCGCAAACCGAACCTCAACTGCTACGAGTATGTTATAGACGAAATAGATAATTATCCATCAAGGATGCTCTTCTTAGATGACCGCCTTGATAATGTAGAAGGTGCTCAGAAAGCGGGGATGAAAGCAGTTCAAATCTTTGATGCGGATAGACAGCTAAACGAAATTTTCGGGCTTGGATAGGCATTTAAAAACTAAACTTTTACAGCTAGGATTATTTATTCTAACCCTCATCACTACAACATTTGCGGGAGCGGAATGGACAATTGGTAAGTTTTTGATTGCAGGAATTTCCTGGGACGATTTTTTGTTCGGATTTAACTTCTCGATTCCATTTTTATTAATTCTTACCGTCCATGAATTTGGACACTACTTTACTGCCCGCTATCATAAGATCAACGTAACGTTACCTTATTACATACCGATGTGGTTTGGCTTTATTGGAATGGCTTCACTAGGTACAATGGGTGCATTCATCAGAATCAAAGAAAGT
The DNA here is from genome assembly GCA_964634415.1 of uncultured Roseivirgaceae bacterium. Classification (GTDB taxonomy): domain Bacteria; phylum Bacteroidota; class Bacteroidia; order Cytophagales; family Cyclobacteriaceae; genus Ekhidna. Next base: position 2,462 of record CAZWLS010000135.1, read on the forward strand.
ATTCTTAGTCGAGTGAAATATTTTGATGTTGGAGTGTCTGGTCCTATTGCAGGATTTGTAATTGCAATCTTCTTGTTGATTTATGGATTTCGTACGCTACCTGAGACAGAATACATTTATGAGATGCATCCCGAATATGAAGTATTTGGTGAGAATTTCGAAACGAGAATGTATAATCTTGACACGATAGTTCTGAAAAAGGATCTTAATGCCGACAGATTATTATTTGAGACACTGCCTGATACAATAAGAATTGGAAGGGAAGGAGCAATTTTCTTTGGAGATAACATTTTAATGAATTTGGGAAGAAGATATTTAGCTCCAAGTGATCGCTATGTCCCGAGTTCTAGGGAGTTAATGCATTACCCTGTTTTATTGGCCGCTTACCTTGCATTTTTCTTTACAGCTCTTAATCTGCTGCCCATTGGGCAACTGGATGGAGGTCATGTGCTTTTTGGTCTTTTCGGCGCTAAGAATCATTCCATCATATCCAGAGTGTTGTTCACTTGCTTTTTATTTTATGCAGGCCTTGGATGGGTTACTACTGCCGATTTGATAAACACTTCTTTGGAAGGAATTGGCAATTTTATAATAAGCATAGCAGTGTATCTGGCCATTGTCTATTGGAGTGCTTATACCGTATTTGAAGAAAAGAGAAATAGATTGCTATATGCGACTGTAATGCTCACAGTACAATTCTTTGTAGCTTCAATTTTTAAGGTTGAGGGCTATACTGGATGGCTGCTATTTTCTGTACTTATTGGGAGGTTTATAGGAGTGGATCACCCACAAGTAGTAGATAACAGTCCTTTGGATACGAAAAGAAAGGTGATAGGCTGGGTTGCACTTGTTATTTTCATACTATGCTTTAGTCCCCAGCCGCTTGTGATTGAAGGGCTCTAGAGTTCGAGGTATGCCGTAATTCCCCCAAGCATGTTTCTGACGTTGCTATACCCTTGGCTATTTAAGAATTTTTTGGCTTGACCTGATCTTCCACCAGATTTGCAATGAACTACAATTTCCTGATCTTTCATTGACTCAATTTCTGAAAGTCTATTTGGTAGCTCGCCTAGCGGTATTAATTGGGCACCGATGTTTCTTTCTTCATATTCCCATTCTTCTCTAACATCTATGAAATTAAATTTTTCGCCACTTTCCAAACGTTCTTTTACTTGTTCTACTGTAATATCTTCGTTCATTTTTTAATGATTTTTATGGTTTGATCTCCTTGTTTAGTGTGGATCGTTAGCAAATATAAACCCGACCTTAAACTTGTAAAATCATGCGTCCTTTTTGCACTTTCTTTAAACCAGATTTTTCCAGAAAAATCAACTAAAGTAATCGAAGAGTAATCGCTTTCAATACTAACTATTCCAGTTGTAGGATTGGGATATACTTTGGTAGTAAGATCTTCTTTCTCTGTATTCAATAAGATATCACTTGCGTTTGCGAATACAGGACGAATCATTAATGCGCCTTTTAACCTGACATTTTGTTCCCATTGACCAGTTTTGTTTTCATAAATATGTTCTGCAGCCTCGGGATTGCTAGCGTCAAAACCGATGCCTATATAATCGTTGATACTTTGTTCGTATCCTATATAGAATGTGTCTGATAGAACTATGGGATTAGATAATTTGTAGCGTGTAAACTCATCGATCTTCGTGGCAGTCATTACTGTGACGTCCTGGGATCGGACAGGCTCTGAATTTAGATTTCTAAAAACTCTCAATTCTATGAGTGTTCCTGAACTCACGGGATCAATATTTGGAAAATAGATGTCAACATGGGTCAGTGTGTCCTCTACTTCTAACCAATATTCTACGGCCACTTGCGCACCATCGATGTTAGTCCCTGCAGCATATTCCGCAGTGCCATCATCAAATGCATAGTAGTTATGTAGTAAGTATTCTGTTCGGAGGGTATCATTGATTTTTAAATCAATCTGTGTTCCGTCCAAAAAAAGATCATCAGAATTCCCTAGGTATACCTCTGAAGATATGACAATCGAGTCTTCGTTAGGTATTGCTGAAAGATCAAGTTCGTCTAGAAGTATTATTCTGTCTTCAGTTACCTTAAGAGGATCAGGATTATTGTTGAGAGGGTCTTTTCCGGCAAAAGAAACCATATCAATCAATGAATTGTCATTTTCATTCCTAATTACCAGGACATAGTCTGTAGGCTGAAATCTGTCGTCGAGGTTAAATGCTCTCACAGTCTGATCGCCACTAAATTCTGATTCATTCGCTTTGAATTGATTTGTTGGCATTGATTTAAACGGAGTTAGAGGAGAGGTCAATTGTCCGGTGAGACCTCTATCTACATAATATAAGTCATCGTTGAATCTATTTTCATTTAGATATATCCAGTCCAAATGCCATGCATCAAATGGGCCATCCTTATCACCAAAGGATTGAAATCGGAACGCAAACTTTTGAGTTAAAAATCGCGAACTAACATGAACACTATCTTGCGTAAAAACAGAATCTTGATCAGATTCCAATTCTCCGCCATCTTTCACCCAAACAGTATTCCAGGGATTAATCTCATCTAAAGGGTCATAAAACTGTAGTCTTAACGAGTCTCCGGCTTCTGGAATTTCTACATTACCTCCGGCTTGCCAATAAAAAGAAAGAACAACGTTTGCCCTTCCTTGCAAGTCAATAGTATCAGACACAAGCTCATCAGCAAGCCCGACATCAGCACCAACATGAAAAGCTCCGTTTTCGTCCAAACCATCGAACGAGACCACATTAAATGATGGAGGATTGATTGCTAGCGTAGAATTAACAAACACATTTTTGCTAAGCTCATAATTCCATTGCCTTGTTGTATCAGTGCCCCATATTCTTATGCTATCAGGAGAACCTGTTGTCACGGAAAAGTCGTCCCAAAATGGTAAAGTGGCATTATTTACCACCTTTACACTAGTAGAGCGAGATTTGATAGCTCTATTTTTTACAATGGGCTTAACAGTAAGTTGAGCTATACCTAAATTGGTAAATAAGATCAGTATGACAACCAAAGATTTTCTCATTGATTGTCTAGAATGGTTGGTGTGTTGCTAATAGAGTCAGGTTTGTAAATCCAGATATCAATTGGATCACCAATTTTAACACTTCGATCTGGTCTCGGATATTGTTGTTGGACAGTTCCAGGTGCGATTTCTCGGTACTCTAATATTTCATTGCCTAATGAATCCAGTGCACCAAATCCGGCGAGAGACTTATCTGTAATATTCACTTTGCCAATTCTTAATCCTGAGCCAATTATTGCAGTTTCTGCTTCCTCTTGCTCTAAGCCGATGAGTCTTGGTGATTGAAATACCGTATTGCCATATCCATCGCCAACTACTAGGTCGATAAATGTTCCTTTTTCAATTCTTTCTCCTTCTAAAACAACTCTTCCATCCATTCTAGCTTCATGAACCACGCCGAAAAAAACATCTGGAACGTGCTTAACCGCTCCTAATTTTAGATCATATGATTTCAATACCATCATCGCACTTTTAAGAGACAAGTCTTCCACTTTTGGCATTCGTACTTTTGGAGGACTCTCTGCATTAAGAGTAACGTAGATTTTTCTGTTTTCTTTCACTTTCGTATTGGGTGCCGGAACTTGTCTCAATACGGCGAGTGGGGGATAGTCCGGCGAGTAACTAGAGTCTGCAGTAGCTTCGTATCTTAGACTACGTTTGCTTAGAAAATCATCTAGCTCACTTACTGTCATTCCCTTAATATCAGGAACGGTGATAGTTTCACCATGGTTCGTAGTTATTGGAAGCCATACATAGAACACGATAATGACAATTAGGAATGCGCTGCCAATAAGCGCACCCGCATGCATCAAATAATCCTTAAAGCTGGTTGGTTTTAGAAATGACATAAACTTTTAATGAAAGGATAAACCTAAACAATTAGCGACTAATAAACAGTTTTTGAGAGGTTTCGAATCTACTACTTTCAATACGTAAGAAATAGAGGCCTTCTTGATGTGGAGCTTGATATTCAATTATTTGATTTAGTGCATTTTCTATTTGCTCCTCAAAAATAATTCTTCCACTTATATCGATAAGCTTAACAGTCACCGATTCTTTTTGAGAAAAGTTAAATCCAACATTGAAAAATGTGCTTGCAGGGTTGGGGTAGGTACGAAAAATATTTTCATAGGAGGGTAATTCATTTGCTCTGATACTTATATCATCTATATATAAGTCATTTCCACCACCAGGAGTGAATACAAAAGCGATTCTAATGTTTTCATCAAAGAAAAACGAGTGAGACAAGTCGAGTCGGTACTCTTTCCAATCGGTATCAGATAATGGTGTCCATTGTGATGTGGTTGTTGCAGAAGTCAATGAATCCGAATTGGCATCTAAAAGTGTAACAGGATATGATTCACCACAATCTGTAGAAAGCAAGACTTGAAGTCTGTCATTGAGTCCTTCTCTAGCTCCATAAGAAGCTCTAAAGTAAAGTCCGGCACTGTCAAGTCCCCCTGTATTCAATCTAGGACTTACGAACCAACTAGAGAAACCTAACTCAGTAGTGTTATAGCCTTTAGCTCTTAATACCCCATTTGATCCTAACTGCTCCCTTATAAACAGATTAGAGGTTGATGACTCTGCTCTTATCCAGTTATCCGTTGATTCAAAGTCAATTGTAAGTGGGTATGTATCCTCTACAGCATTTCTTTCTAAGGTAATTTCGATTTCGTTTTCAATGATCGATTCATCTTCAATACCATTAACCAGTGTGACTTCTACTCCTATATCATTGTCACCTTGATTGAGATTTCCGGCATTTAGCGATACAGTTGCGTAATCCTTCGATGAGATATTTAGCCCCTCAAATTGAGTAATAGTAGTATCTCCATTCACATGATATTTTACCTCAAATGAAGAAATGGTCTGCGAGCCCACATTTCTAATTCTTAGGTCCAATTCTGAAGATTCGGAACATGTCACTAAAGGCCCATTGAGGCTTGTTGGCTTTATATCATTCTCCAGTAAATTGGTTTCAATCACACGGATGTCATCAATGTATATATTGTTCTTACTTCCATTGATTCCAATAAATGCGAATTGAACACCATCAATATCTCTGTAGTCTGTAATGCTAAGAAGCGTATCTACCCATTCTAATTGGTTGGCGGGTGTAAAATAAGTTTCTGTTTCAGGCGCTGTTGCCAAATCTGGACCAAAACTTGAAAAAATAACATCTGGAAAAGTTTCACCGCAATCAATACTGGCTTTCACCATTAATCCATCATAAAAAGCATTTGGAACATTCGCGTGGGCATAGCTAAATTCCAGATCTCCAGAAGGAAGGCCTGTCAGGTCAAAAATCGGCGTTTTAAAAATGGTGGTTTCACCAAACCACTCAGTGTTATTATGAGCTTTGAAAACAAAAGCCTGATTTGTTGGAGTACTCTTGGGCGCGTTTAATACTTCCCAGGGATAAGAATCTCCGCTCAGTCCAATCACAGAAGGTGTATTTTCGAAATCCTCCAAAAAAGGCAGGTTTGATGAACTTGTCGAGAACAGTTCCTTTACAATTATATCATTGGCACTATTGTCATCTGATGCACCATTAACGTTCATTATCTCGAATGAGACGTCAGCCGGTATTGATGTTACAGATTTGGTTGGAAACGATACTGTGTCTGCTTCAAGAGGTTGTAATGTGGTCGAAATAACTTGTGGACTACCACTCAGATTTCCATTTATATACAATTGAACTTCATATGAGAAGATTTCGGTTGTTCCATGATTTTCAACTTGCAATATTGGAATAACGTTATTGCTACATTCTGAGTCAGATGGGCTGATGACGTTCACAGCTGCTAAATCCGTATCTGATTTGCTAGGCTCAATCAAACCAGGCGATGTGACCAGCGATAATCGGTTTGGTGCATTGTCCATAACCGTTCTCATCCTTGTTTTTTGTCCAAGCGTAAACAAGTTCATACAAATATCATCAGTGTAGTCCATGAAATTTTGAAACATTTCTGGCTCACCAGCAACACAAACTTCATCGTCATCTGGATTAGGGAATGTACATGGAGAGGTGTAATCTCCATTGTCTGTGTTAGCAAGTGGAGTATCGGCAACAAAATCATCAACTGAGCAATTGCCATCTCCCCATATGTGTCTTAAGCCTAGCCAATGTCCTACTTCATGAGTCAAGGTTCTTCCGTAACTGTCGAAAGTAGGAGTAGAGAGGTTTACACCGAAGTACTCAAAATCAACAAGCACACCATCAAACTTATAATCTCCACTATCATTGATGATTCCATCTAAGTCTGAAATTGGGAATGAGGCATATCCGATAAAAGTTTGAAGATCAAGAAGGTAAATATTTAAGTAATGTTCTGCAGGCCAGTAACTTTCAGATCTTAACAGTGGCCGATCAGAGTTTGCTCGATAGATATTTTTGGAGCCTTGGATTCTAACGATGCCATTGGTAGGTCTGCCTGATGGATCTTGTTTTGCAAGCACAAATTCAATCTCAATGTCAGCAGCAACATCTTCAAAAGCTGAAGGTGTATTGACTGCATCAGCATTTTGCCGTCTAAAGTCAGCAGTAAGGGAGTCTATTTGAGCTCTTATTCGTTCTTCGGAGAGGTTAACTCCTGATCCTACAGTTTCACCTTTATGAAATACATGGACTACAACTGGTATTTGGTAAAGTGCTGCCTGGGGGGATCTGGATTTTCTTTCCGCAATTTTGTTGCTCATCCAACTTTCGAAAGCACCCGTCGACGGTGCCACCGTACCACATCTTTCTTGAGAGTAAGTGCTAAAAGCTAATAGAACAATTAAAATGGCTAACCCAATCCGCATGGGCTCATTAGTTAGCAAATGGAAGCTTTGCGTTTGGATCGTCTGGTGCGGTGATATTGACTGCATGTACACTTTTTATTTCAGGTACCTCCCGCTTGATTGCCTCTTCTACTCCCGCTTTTAACGTCATTGTAGACATGGGGCATGAGCCGCAGTTACCCATCAGTTCTAGTATAACATTCATATCACTATCTACCTCTAATACTTTTACATCTCCGCCGTCAGCTTCTAGATAAGGACGAATGGTGTTTAAAGCTTTTTCTACTTTTTCTACTAATTCTGACATATGCTAAACGGTAACTTCTACTTTTTTAGTCTCTTCTTGGGTTGCATTTCTTATCGCTACTTGCTGCGCTACACTCTCAGCCAACTGCATAAATGCATTGGATATTTCACCTTCTTTCATTGCAGCCGGATATCCATTATCTCCACTTTCGCGAATCGATTGAACTATCGGAATATGTCCAAGCAATTCAACTTTATTTTTTTCAGCTAGATTTTTTCCTCCACCTTCACCAAAGATAAAGTATTTATTGTCAGGAAGTTCTTCTGGAGTAAACCACGCCATGTTTTCTACCAATCCTAAGATTGGAACATTGATTTGCGGTTGTTTGAACATTGAAATACCCTTTTGCGCATCAGCCAAGGCCACTTTTTGCGGCGTTGTCACAACTAAAGCCCCCGTTACTGGCACTGCTTGGACCAGTGTAAGGTGTATATCGCTGGTACCAGGAGGTAAATCAATCAAGAGGTAGTCTAAATCACCCCATTTTGCATCTGAAATGAACTGCCTCAATGCTGAGCTAGCCATCGGACCACGCCATACAACTGCATCTT
>CAZWLS010000136.1:0-10113 GCA_964634415.1 uncultured Roseivirgaceae bacterium
AATGAATAGAAAAACAACAATGTACAAAGAATGGAAAGAACTGTGATTAAGATGTTTTTGAGCATAACTGAATTATTTTGATTGACACAATTCTAAGGCATTTTTTAATTCCTCAGCAACTTCACGTTGTTCTAACGCCATTGCTTCTTGTCTCTTAGCCTCCGAAGCGGCTTCCAGAGCCATTTTCCTAAGCGCGTCAGCTTCTTTTTCGATTCGAATCCGCTCACTAAGTTGATTTTCAGCTTCGATTCTCGATTTGTCTGCTTCATCAGCTTTGATAAACGAGTAGACTAGAAATGTGAGACATATCAAACACATCACACTAAAGACTATTATTTGAGTGGTTTTTTTCATGTGATTGTTAATTATAAGTCTGTCTAACAGAAAGATATAAATTAATATGGCGCTTAAGAATATTGGTGCGCCCGGGATATAAGTGGCGGGAACAAGAGCAAGTACACACGCCAGTTTAATGGAATCCAGCAAACTTTTATTTTCCTTGGCTTTAAATCTCAAGAAATACAAGAAGGCGAGAATTCCAGCACTTAGGGAAACAATGAGACTGCCGCGTATAACTTCTTGATTTAGTGCTGTTGCGAATATCCAAATAAAGATCCCAGCTGTAATAGTTTTCTTAAATGGTTCATGAGGATTGTCAATATAGAAATAGTAGGAGGCAAGAATGCCTGTTATTATTGCCATACCATAGCTGCCCAACTTAAATCCCATTATGTTTGAGACTATCACTGGAATGATAAGAACAATGATAAAAGGAGCTACATATTTGTTGAAACTCTTCATTGAACTATAAAAATAGTCGTTTAATCTTAGTTGGTTTACCGCTCACAAAAAATCGACTATTTTTAAAATCAATTCTTTCAATCTTGCGTTGAAGGAATACGTCTAAAAAGATTTTATATGAAAAAGTTGTTGTTGATAGCTGGGTTTGTAATTCTAACTTCATTTGGAGTTTCCTCTGAATATGGAAGTAATATTCAATCCTTTTTGGAAGGGGACACCCTAAAAGTTCTTAAGCCAAAAGAAGAGCATCCTAGTGAAGCGTATGTGATTACTAATTTGCTTAAGAGGATTCATTACAGAAAGCTTTCTTTATCTGATTCCATTTCCTCTGTTGTGTTCGACAATTACTTTTCATCTCTTGATCCAAACAAAGCATATTTCTTCGCTTCTGATGTCGAGAAATTTGAAAAGCTTCGTTTTGAATTAGACAATCAAATTCCTTCTGGAGAGTTGCAGTTTGCTTACGATGTATTTGATGTCTATCGTGAAAGGGCACTTAATCAAATCGATTATGTTTTCACACTCCTTGAAACAGAGTTCGACTTCTCAAAAGAAGAGTCATATATGTTTGATCGAGAAAAAGCGGATTGGCCTACGACACAAGAGGAGCAAAATGAAGTTTGGCGCAAAATCATAAAGAATGCTGCACTTAGTTATAAACTGGCAGGAAGAGATTGGGAAGATATTTCCAAAAGCTTAAAGAAGCGATACCAACGAATTCAAAAAGCAATTTATCAATACAATAGTGAGGATGTATTTCAGAGCTATATGAATGCTTACACGAATGCATACGATCCTCATACTGATTATTTTTCACCGCCAGATGCTGAGAACTTTCAGATTGACATGAGTCTTTCTTTAGAAGGTATTGGGGCAAGGCTTATGCAAAATTTAGATTACACTCAGGTAGCCGACATTATACCAGGAGGACCGGCCTATAAAAGCAAGGCCTTACTCAAGGATGATCGAATTATCGGTGTCGCTCAGGGAGATGATGGTGAATTCTTAGATGTGATAGGATGGAGGCTCGATGATGTCGTCGCTAAAATCCGAGGGCCAAAAGGGACAGTTGTGAGACTACAAATCTTAAAAGCAAGCGAAGGCATAAATGCTCTTCCAGATACGCTTAGATTAGTGAGGGATAAAATTAATCTCGAACAGTCAGCAGCTAAGTCTGAAATGATTCCAATCACGGAAGGAAATACAACTTACAATTTAGGTGTAATCACAGTGCCAAGTTTTTATTTAGATTTTGATGGACTTAGAGCGGGTAAAGAAGATTATAGAAGTACCACTAGGGACGTAAAGAAATTAATTACAGAGCTTGAAGAGCAAGGAATGGATGGTTTGATGATTGACTTAAGATTCAATGGAGGAGGTTCATTACAAGAGGCGATTGAAATGAGTGGTTTATTCATCCCAGATGGACCAGTAGTACAGGTGAGAAATTATGATCAATCTGTTGATAAGATGGATGATGAAGACGGTGGCGAGGTTTTCTATAATGGTCCACTGGCAGTGTTAGTAAATCGAGGTAGTGCTTCAGCTTCCGAAATATTTTCTGGAGCCATTCAAGACTACAGAAGAGGGGTAATCATTGGTGAAAGCACTTTTGGTAAAGGCACCGTTCAAAATGTAATTGATCTTAGTCAGTACATCAGAAATCCTGAACTTAATCTAGGTCAAATTAAAATGACACTTGCGAAGTTCTACAGGGTTACTGGAAGTAGTAATCAAAGGGTAGGCATCGCACCGGATGTACAATTCCCGTCAATCTATTCTCAAGAGGATTTCGGCGAGGCTAGTCGTGAAAATGCATTGCCGTGGGATGAGATAGCTAGTGCTAATTTCAATCCTACGAATACCGTTTCTGAGGAGTTGTTGGATCATTTGAATGCTCTTTACAGAGAGGATTTGAATACTGATCCAGATCTACAAAAACTGGTAAGAGATATTGAGAAAGCCAGAGAAAGTCGAGACAGAACATCCGTATCCCTAAACTTGGAAACAAGAAGAGCCGATAATGACAATGATGATGACGAAGATGATGGTGGTTTAGAAATAACTATTGATAATGGTGATATTGATGATGAAGATGCTATTGATGAGAAGTTGAGAAAAGATCCATACTTGAAAGAAGGACTGAAGTTGTTGGCTGCTATAAAAAAATACAAAGTAGGTTAGCAACCATTTCGATTATTCTTCATCTTTATACTAAATATTGAAAGTCATGAAGAAAATTATATTCACCCTTGCTATTGCTATTTCCATATCAGCATTTTCTCAAAACATTCTAGCCAAAGCCGAATTAGAGGCTGAGAATGTTGATGAAGTTAGGATCGAAGGATCATTTGTCGACATTTTCGTGAACAAAGGAGAACGTGTGTACTTCAAAGGAAAGATAACGGGTAGTGGCGATGAAGGCGACTACCGTTTCGAAACGGATATCGTAGGTAAGACACTTGTTATTCGTGTTGAAAGACAAAGGGACAGGAGCTGGAAAAACTATCGAATCACTGAATCAAGAATAGACTTGACAATAGTAGACGGTGTGAAGTTGGATATAGATAATAGCTCCGGCGATGTAAACGTTGCAAATTTAAGGGCTTCAACTTCTAAAATCGAAGCTTCGAGCGGCGATATAACTCTTAGAAGTATCATTGCTAACCTTGAAGTAGAAACATCTAGCGGAGATATTGACATTGATGGACTAACGGGAGATTCTGAAATTGAGTCGACTAGTGGTGACCAGGATATTTATAACTCAAAAGGAGATATTGAAACTCGTGCCAGCTCTGGAGATATTACGATCTCTGGATTTAAAGGAGAAATAGAAGTTCAAGCTACCTCAGGTGATGTAGAAATTCGAAAAGGTGTTGGATCTATTCGGGCAAGGACTTCATCTGGGAATATTGATGGATACGGAATTGAGCTTAACGATAATTGCTATTTCGATGCTACATCTGGTGATATTGAAATAGACTTCATTAATGATCTTAACGATTTAAGTTTTGATTTGACTGCCACCTCTGGAGATTTGGAAGTGGGTAATCGCTCTGGCGAAAAGCGTATGGTAATCGATAGAGGAGGGATCAAAATTTCAGGCACCACCTCCAGTGGAAGTCAGGAATATGAATAGTAAAAAACTTTAATTTACAAGTAAGGGTAGCCATAGGTTACCCTTTTTTTGTTTTATCCAGACAAATAGACATTTTTGTCGGCTATCAACTTATTAACCTAACCCAAAACCAACGTAATGGAAAAACCATATATTGATTCTAATACCAGCTTACCGGAAATCACAGTTAAGGCAGTCGTGCTTGGAGCCTTACTCTCAGTAGTTCTATCGGCTGCAAATGCGTACTTCGGTCTTTTTGCAGGACTCACAGTTTCTGCATCAATTCCTGCCGCGGTAATCTCAATGGCACTTCTAAAGGTTTTTAAGAACTCAAATATTCTTGAAAATAACCTAGTTCAAACTGCTGCTTCTGCCGGTGAATCACTAGCAGCTGGTGTAATCTTTACAATACCTGCCTTAGTCATAATGGGCTATTGGGAAGAGTTCAATTATTTTGAAACGGTAACCATTGCATTGTGTGGAGGCGTGCTTGGAGTGCTATTCACAATTCCTTTGAGAAGAGCGCTAATCGTTGAAGAGAATCTTAAGTTTCCAGAAGGTGTCGCTACAGCTGAAGTATTAAAAACAGGAGAAGAAGGTGGAAAATCAGTTAAATACCTTATTTGGGGTTCACTCATTGGTCTGTTGTTTAAGCTAGCAGATTCGACCTTGAATTTATGGAGCGGTTTGTTTGAAAGAGCAACATTGATTGGACAAAAGTTCTATGGTTATTTTAGTTTAAATCTTTCTCCAGCATTGGTTGCTGTTGGATATATAGTAGGTCTTAATATTTCCTTCCTGGTGTTTTTTGGAGGTGTAATTACATGGTGGATTGGGATGCCTGTTTATATTGGCTCCAATGGATTTGATGTTGTAGCTGCAGAATTGGTAGAACTTGGGAAGTTTGCAAGTATTAGTGATGTGACTGTCGATAATATTGGGGGAGCACTTTGGAGTGCTAAGATGAGATATTTAGGTGTTGGAGCTATGGTTGTAGGTGGTCTTTGGGCTTTGCTAAGTCTTGCCGGCTCGTTAGGCTCAGCTTTTAAAGCTGGTGTTCAAGCATTTAAAAAGGGAGGCGGTTCTTTGAAAGATCAAGCTAGAACAGATCTAGATACTCCAATGTCGTGGGTTTTAATAGGTATAGGAGTTCTAACTATTCCAATTTTTTTAATTTATCAATCAGCAATTTCAGAAATAGGAATTACGGCAACAATGACCATTATTATGGTTATTGCAGGTTTTCTTTTTTCGGCAGTTGCAGGCTATATGGCCGGACTTGTTGGTAGTTCAAACAACCCTATTTCTGGTGTAACTATCGCGACCATTCTATCTGCTTCACTACTGTTATTGACACTGATGGGGACAGGGAATGATCTTGCAGGAGCAGCAGGAGCTATATTGATTGGCGCTGTTGTTTGCTGTGCGGCCGCAATAGCAGGTGATAACATGCAAGATTTGAAGGCTGGACATATACTAGGTGCAACACCTCGTAAGCAACAAATCATGCAAATGGTTGGTGTAGTTGCTGGAGCTCTTGCAATCCCAATTGTTCTTAATATTTTATTGATTGGAAATGGCATTGGAGCCCCGACTCCTGAACAGCCTAATTCTTTAGCAGCTCCTCAAGCAACGCTTATGATGAGTGTTGCTCAAGGTATTTTTGGGGGAGGATTACCATGGAATATTATTTATGTGGGTGCGGGAATTGCCGTTGCGATTATTTTAGTTGACCAATACTTAAAATCTAAAGGTTCTGAATTCAGAATGCCGGTTTTAGCTGTAGCAGTTGGCTTATATCTTCCTTTCGAACTAGATTCTTCAATATTTGTTGGTGGTGTTTTAGCTTATTTCTTGAGTAAAAAGACTAAGTCCAGTAATAATGAAGAAAAAGCTAACAATTCTGGATTGCTGTTAGCTTCTGGCCTGATTACAGGAGAAGCTTTGATGGGGATAATGGGAGCAGGACTTACAGTTGGAATTATGAAGTCTGGTGGAGATCCGAATTCGTTAAGGATACTCCAAAATGCAAGTAGCTTACCGGGACTTTTAGTTTTTGCATTAATCATATTCTTTATTTTCAGAACAGTAGTTAAGGTTTCTAAAGAAGAATAGTCTGTTCGGAAACGAACGTAAAAAGTGTACACCTGACTTCACATTCATAAGTGAGCTCAGGTGTATTTTTTTGTGTATCAGTTAGTTAGGTAGTCTGGCATGATTTTGATTTCAATAAGAAGGAAACCCAATACCCATGCTTAAGAATTACTTAAAGACTGCACTTAGAAACCTGTCCCGAAATAAGGTTTACAGTATATTAAACGTACTAGGCTTGGCGCTTGGAATCGGCTGTGCTTTGGTTATATATAAGGTGATTGTCTTTGAAAATAGCTTTGACAAGCATCAAGAAAATTATGATTCTATCTATAGAATTGTTGGTCAGAGTATTAGAGCAGGCGATGTTAGCAAGGGTTCAGGAACTCCACACCCAGTAGGTCCTGCAGTACGTGAAGATTACCCTGACATAAAAAAAGTCACTCGAACACATTATGTAGGTGGGGATCAAATCAATATTAAAGAGGGAACAGAAATTAAAAAGTTTCTTTTAGAAGAGGGTGTTGCCTATTTGGATAATGACTATTTCGATATGTTTTCAGTCGATTTTATTGCTGGTGATCCTAAAACCGTATTGACTGAACCAAACACAGCTGTCATATCTGCATCGGAGAGCCGTAAATTTTTTGGTTTTGATGAAGGAACGGAAGCAGAGGCAATGGGTAAAAGCCTTAATGTGGGCAATTTGCAAGATTTTAAAATTGTTGGAGTCGTAGCGGATCCACCAGAGGCTACAAATTTTCCATTCACGGTAATGCTTGATTATAATTCACAAAAAGCAAGCAACCCTTACTTCGGAGATGGCACAAGGTGGAATTCAACAAGCTCAAGTACGAACACTTATGTTTTAGTTAATAATGGTTTTTCTTCGGAGGCTTTTAATACAAAACTGATAGACTTTGTTGAAAAGCATTATGAGGAAGGGGCTTCAGAAAGAAGGAGGTTTGTTGCTCAACCTATCTCCGAAATTCATTATGATCAGGATTATGGCAATTATGGCTATTCAACATCCCCGGCATTGCTGAATGCATTGATGGTGATCGCAATATTTCTAATACTGACAGCATGTATCAACTTCATAAATTTAGCAACAGCGCAGGCGGCCAATCGGTCCAAAGAGATTGGAATAAGAAAGGCAATTGGTGGCTATTCTGGTCAGTTGGTTATTCAATTCTTCACTGAGATAACCTTGATCACCTTGGTTTCATTGTTTTGCTCACTTGCAATCGCAGAATTTCTATTTGTACAGTTAGAGGAGGTAGTTGGAACGAGACTTTCACTTGATTTATTCTCAAGTTTTGAGACTATTGGATTCATGTTCTTACTGTTGATTCTGGTAAGCTTTCTTTCTGGTTTCTATCCCTCAATACTATTGAGCAGTATGAATACCGTTAAGGCACTTAAAAGTAAGATTACTGCGAAAGATCATTCAGGAGGCCTCAATCTGCGAAAAACACTTGTAGTAGCTCAATTCACCATTTCTCAGTTTTTAATAATTGGAACTGTGATAATTGGAGCTCAAATGAGTTATTTCCTTGAAAAGGACCTTGGATTTGATAAGGAGGCTATCGTAATGAGCTATTTGCCCGAGCGAGATGAGGTTAAAACTGCAAGATTTAAAACCTTGATGATGGAAAATCCTGCAATAGAAAACATCACTTTCTCATTAAGTTCTCCAACAGGTAATTCTAACTCGCACTCAAATTTTAATTACCCGCCACTTAATATAGAAGAGGATTTCAATGCAAGCTATAAGCCAGCAGATGAAGAATATGTGAATCTCTTTGGGCTTGAAATATTAGCAGGAAGAAATATTCGCAAAGATGACAGTTCTAGCTATGTAGTAGTGAATCAGAAAATCGCAGATTTAATGGGCTTTAAAGAAGACTACGCAGGCGCTATAGGTGAAAGTCTTACAACAGGTTGGATGCGAGGAAATCTTAAAGTAATAGGTGTGATGAGGGATTTTCATTCTCAAGATTTGAGTCAGGAATTGCAGTATGTAATGCTCTTAAGAGATCCTCAAGTTTACTATGAACTAGCTTTTAAAACGAAAGATGGTGCCAACGTAAATGCAGCAATATCACACTTCGAAGATACCTGGGAAAAGGTATATCCAGAGTTCGTAATTGACTGGAATTTCTTTGATGAACAGCTTGAAGCAAATTATGAGCAAGAGCAAAGTGTTGCAACACTTATGAGTACTTTTTCAGCAGTATCGATCATAATTGGATGTTTAGGATTATATGGCCTGATATCATTTATATCTGCAAATCGCACAAAAGAGGTGGGTATAAGAAAAGTTTTGGGGGCATCAATACTAAGTATTATTGGCAAGTTCACTAAGGAAGTATTTGTCTTAGTTATAGTAGCATTTCTAATTGCTGCACCATCTGCATACTATGTTCTCGATCAATGGCTGAATGACTATGAGTTTAGAATTCCAATGGGAATTAGTTTTTTCATTCTTCCATTTTTCACCACTCTTGGCGTCGCGGCAATTACTGTAAGTCATCGAACCATAAGTAGCGCTTTAATTAATCCTGCGACTACTTTGAAGGATGAATAATCAGCAAAATCTTCAAGGCTTATTTTGGTAAATTTCACAAAAGATTCTATTTAAAATTCATAGTCAACTAGCAGCTAAACTTTCCATATATTTGGCGGATTCGCATTTCGCAATAAGTCACTATGAGTAAAGAACAGTTTAGTAACCGCTGGGGCATTGTATTGGCAGCATTAGGTATGGCAATTGGCGCCGGGAACTTATGGAGGTTTCCACGACTAGCTGGTCAGTATGGGGGATCCTTCATATTGTTATGGATTTTATTCCTTTTTATTTGGTCTATTCCACTCTTGCTCTCTGAATTTGCGATTGGGAAAAAATTCAAACAAGGTGTAATTGGAAGCTTTGCCCAATTGGCAGGGAAGAAATATACCTGGATGGGTTTCTTTATTACCTTATGCACATTAGGAATAGCATTTTATTATTCAATTGTAACAGCATGGTCGTTTAGGTACTTAACATTCTCATTTCAGAATATTTTTAACGAAGGGACATTACTTGAAACCCTGCAATCTGATCCTGACTATTTGACCAATTTTTGGAATGGTATTTCCAACGGGGACTGGATTACGGTTCTAGTTTATGTATGTGTCGTTTTTCTTGCGGCTTTCATCTTGATCCGTGGTGTTAAAAATGGCCTGGAGAAAGCCAATAAATTATTGATTCCAAGCCTATTCGCATTACTTATTGTGATCGTGATTGTTTCATTAAACATGGAAGGAGGTATACGTGGTTTGGAGTACATGTTTGCAATTGACTGGTCATTATTCAGTAATTCAACTATATGGATAGAAGCACTTTCTCAGTCAGCATGGAGTACTGGAGCAGGTTGGGGATTGATGATGACTTTATCAGCTTTCTCCAGAGATAATGAGGATGTCACGCTCAATACGTTTATTGGTGCTTTTGGAAATAACACTGCTTCACTTCTTTCTGGAATGGCCATTCTTCCGGCGGTTTTTGCTTTAGCCGCTTCGGATACAGAGGCTATTTCATTTTTACAGTCAGGCAATCAGGCACTAACCTTTACAATCATTCCAATGCTATTTGCAAATGTTCCTGGTGGGGATTACTTGTCAGTCTTGTTTTTCTTGGCATTGTTTGTAGCAGCTTTTAGCTCATTGCTTCCTATGATTGAGTTATTTATGCAAAACGTGGCTGATCTGAATGTCTCAAAAAGAAATACGCTAGTCTTTGTGATTGTTTGCTTTATCTTATTTGGTTTTCCTTCGGCGTGGTCTCTAAACTATTTTTCAAACCAAGATTGGGTTTGGGGAGTAGGTTTGATTGTAACAGGTTTGTTTATCCTAATTGCTGTTGCGATGAACAACCCTGTGAAGTTTAAAGAATCCACTATTGATGTGGGCTCTGATATGATGCTTCCTTCGAGCTTTTTCAAGATTGCAATCTTTGCAAATATCGCGATCGGTTTCTTCCTAATTTATTGGTGGCTCTCCCAAGATTATAGTTCAACATGGTTCAATGAAGAAGGTCAGTGGGATTTGTTTGGGACGTA
>CAZWLS010000137.1:0-10087 GCA_964634415.1 uncultured Roseivirgaceae bacterium
ATGAAGAATGGAAATGATCCGCTATTAAGCGAGAGCCTGGAGGATTATAAAGAAGAAATGAAGAGTGAATTTGGAGCATTCCTACAGGATAAGCTATTCGATATATATGACGAATATTTTGAAGACAATGAGATGTTAAAACTGGAGGAGTACATCGGAAAAGGAGTAGAAGTTTATGGAGATGAATTTGAAAAGGATATGGTTTATCTAAACATGAAACCCTCTCCAATAAGATTTGAAATCCATAATTCTCAAGATTCTTACAGCAGTATTTTATGGCAGGCTGCGTAAGCATGTTTTATACAAATGATCGTAATTATTTAACGATTTTCCACTCAACGAATCAAATAGTTATTCAACCAAAAACAATGACCATTAGACGTTATTGAAGGCATTTGAAGGATTAGAAATAAGACTTTTGTTTAAGAATTTAAAAGATAGAAAAATGAAACACGGCATAGTTGTTCCTTGCTATAATGAAGGCTCTCGATTAGATCTGAAGACCTTTGTAGAATTTGCTGAGAAAAGAAAAGACATTCATTTGTGCTTTGTGAATGATGGGAGTAGAGATCACACAAGATCAGCGCTTGCCGAGATTAAGCACGACGCACATGATAACGTATATATACTAAGTACTGATATTAATTCTGGTAAGGCAGAAGCCGTACGTCAAGGGGCACTATTTCTCTATCAAGAGACAGAGGTGGATACCATAGGATTTCTAGACGCGGATCTTTCTACATCATTCAATGAATACAATGACTTGGTAAGAAACTATGAAGAGAATTCAAATGCGCAAATCATTTTTGGTTCAAGGAATTTGAATAAGAGTGACAATACCATAGAGAGAAATCCAATTCGAAATCTAATCAGTGGTTGTATTGGATTACTTATACGCGCAATTACAAGACTAAAAATCAAGGATACTCAGTGTGGAGCTAAAGTATTTGATAGAAACTTGATTCCATTGATTTATAGTTCATCCTTTTTTTCCAGATGGTTATTTGATGTTGAAATATTGCTTCGACTCAAGAAGACAATAGGGGTAGCCAAGTTTACCGATATCTTCAGAGAAATTCCATTGAAAAAATGGGTGCATATGGATGACTCCAAATTGGGTATGAAAGACTCCATACTTATTCCTGTTAATCTGCTAAAAATATGGCTTGAATATGATGCTAAACCTTGGTTAAAAACCTTGACAATCAAGTCCTAAGACACGCCTTTTTTCATAACCGATAGATCTCGCTAGATACTTCTGGCGGGATTTTTTTATGTGTAATAGTTCATCAAAATCAACTGATCTACGCTTTTTGCAAATCGTCCCACTTTTATGTCGATTCAACCTATTACTCATAAAACTGCCACCATCAGTGTGCACTTTTGAAGTGTAATCAATTAGTAATTAAAAAGATTTTGTGATGACAACCTTTAGATATGTTTTGTTTTATTCAACGAGAAATAAGCGCTACAAACTTGCCAAAGTAAAAGCAGATAATTTCAATCCTAAAAACCCAGATGTGCTTTGGATCTTCAACCAAAACAAGCTAAACCTGGCTAAGCGAGTTCTGAAAAATATGAATTTGGCTATTACAACTTCAGATTATTCTGATTTGCAAATAGCATCATAGTATGCGATTATATGAATGAGTAAAACTGATTACAAGGTTTAAATACATCACATTAAAAAAATAGTTTGGTGGTAGTTTCAATAGAAGGGCTCTCGATTTTGAGAGCCTTTTTCATTTATCAAAATCGGATAACTTTTGATTAAGATGCGCCTTCTCCTTCTCATTCTTAGTAAGCTCAATTGCTTTCACCAAGGCAATTCTTGCTTCATCACTATTACCAAGTTTTTTAAGCATCTCACTTTTTATTGCATAAAAAAGATAGTATTCATCAAAAAATTGAGTCGCTTCAAGTCTTTCAATTTCCTTAACGCTTAATAACGGGCCATGTACTTTTTCTAAGGCAACCACACGATTTAACTCCACGATGGGACTTGGTGTTAATTGCAGCTGTAAGTCATACAAAGCCAAAATGCTGGTCCAATCAGTTTCTTCAAAAGTGCTAGCTCTACAGTGTGTAGCACTTATGGCAGCTTGGATAAAGTATTCGCTTACAGCTTCTTCCTCTGTGGCTCGGTCTAAATACACCAATCCTTGTCGGATTAAGTGCTGATCCCATTTGGACCGATCCTGACCTTCAAGGGTGATTGCATTTCCATGCTCATCAGTCCTTGCGTCAAATCTTGAAACATGGAAGTGCATAAGTGCCATCAGTGCATTTGCAGCGGGAGTATTACAGATCTCACTTTCAATCAGAATCTTATTGAGCCGAATGGCATCTTCGCAAAGATCCGTCCTCATAAGCTTATCTCCTTCCGCTGACTTATATCCCTCATTGAAAAGTAGGTATACGATCTTAAGAACCATATCCAGTCTTTTTTCGATTTCATGGGCCGGTGGAAGTAAGAGTCTTATTTCTTCTTTTTTAAATTTCTTTTTAGCTCTCGTATAAGCTTTTGCGACAGTTTCCTCTTTTTTTAACAGTGAGCTTGAGATTTCTCGGATAGACAGTCCTCCTAAGATTTTTAAAGTCAATATGATCTGATATTCTTGACTTAAAGATGGATGACAGCAAGCGAACATCATTCGCACCATATCATCATTGATTTCTTGTAAGGATAAGTCATCATTCATCTCCTCTGCTCGTTCTGGTACTTCTTGATTGTTAGATTTTTGATCCCTTCTCAATTGATCGATCATTTTATTTCGAGCCACTCTGAGAATCCATCCTGTAGGATTGTCGGGAATCTGTGCATATGGCCAGGTTTGCATGGCTTTAATCAATGCCTCCTGTACGCTGTCTTCAGCCAATTCTAAATTGGATGCACCAAACTTGCTGGTAAGATGAGAGACAGCCTTACCATATTCTGTTCGAAAAAAATGATCAACTAATTGTTGTGTTTCCATATACGAATAGCGTCATTCCGATGCAACTTAGAATGACGCCAATTGCATTTATTCTCCCATGTCTTCGATTATCTCGCGGATTTCTGTGGTATGATCGAATTCAAATATTGGGCAGTCTTTTGAAAGCTCAACAGCGTGGTTCATATCTTTAGCAGAAAGGACTACATAGCCACCCACTAGCTCTTTGCCTTCTGCAAATGGTCCGTCAGTAACTATTTCACCATCTCGACCTACTACTTTACCAGCATCTTGTAATGGGTATCCTTCAGCTTGTACTTTTTGCATCCACTCGCCCCATTTCATCATGTGAGCTTGCATTTCTTCTGGTGACAATTGTCCAAACGTTTCGTCGGATCCTCGGAAGACATATAAATACTTTTTCATAGTTGTTTTAGAGTTTTAGTTAAGTTAAATATTTCTCTATAGACGAGTATGATTCCTTCAAATGGACAATGAGGAATAATTTTTTTTAAAAAAAATGAAATGTCGCATTTAGTTGAAAAATGGGGTTAAATCGTTAGGTAGGATGTGTTTATCGAAATAAATTTCACAAAACGATGCGTGATAGTATATATGTAATAATTAAGGCCACTTTTGCCGAGCAATGAAAATACGAATCTTCAATTCTTTACCAATACGTACAGCTGTGATTTTATCCACAGTATGCATGCTATCTAACATGGTGATGGCTCAATGTCCAACAGAAGCACAGTTAGAGTCTGGCGGAACATTAAATGTGCCAACCGATAGCGATTGTAGTTCGCCTGTAACTTGTGATATTGCCACTGCAGATTTTTGGGACATTGATGGTAACATTACATTACTCTCATGTGCCACACTTAATTTGACACAAGGTGCAAATTTTCTCTACATTCTAGGAGGCACATTTACAGTTGAAGCTGGAGCAACGCTTACTTCGAATAGAAGACTAATTGTTGACGGAGCATCTTTAGTTGTAAATGGAACTTTGGATGTAGGTGATGGTGCTGGTGTAGACAGATTGGTGGTTGAGAATGGTGGATCAATCGTAGTTGGATCGACTGGAAGCGTAGATGTAGGAAATGGTAGTATTAGAGTAGGTGGTAATGGAGGTGGAAACACAGGTACGTTAGATGTGGATGGCACATTAAATGTAAGTGGAGATATTACGATTCAAGGAAACGGAACACTGGAAGGAAGCGGGATGATTACCTTCGGCGGAACCTTTACAGATAATGGAACAGTTACGGGGACATTTACCAACTGCGTAGATGGTAGTAATGCTGCAAGTTGTGGTGATACCACTTTGCCAGTTGAATTGGTGAGTTTCTCATCTCAGCTAGACAATAGCAACGTTGCTATCTTAAACTGGTCAACGGCTTCCGAATTGAATAACGAAGGCTTTTATGTAGAAAGAAGCTCCGATGGACTCCAATTCGAAGAAATAGGATTCGTTGAGGGAAATGGAACAACCTCTCAAAGAGTTGAATATCAATATTTTGACAATTCTATTTCATCAAACACCTATTATAGACTCAAGCAGGTAGACTATGATGGCCAATTCGAGTATAGCCCTATTGTATACTTAGAATTTGATAAAAACCAACTGAACCAAATAGGAATATTCCCTAATCCCGTAGTCTCTCAGTTTAAGTTCACTAACGGTCTTGAAGGAGTCTTTGAATGGTCGGTGACTAATGTGTCTGGTAAAAGATTACTTGATGAGTCAAACCTTACTGTGGCACAAGCAGAAATTAAGATCAATCAATTGCTTGCTAGTATGCAAAAAGGAACTTACTTCATCCAGTTTAGCAATTTGGATTCGAAGCAGTCAATTAGGTTATTGAAGAACTAAGCTTGCTTAATTTCTTTTTTTGGATTGTGAATTAATGTGTCAATTCAGGTAAGTTTGATGCACTAATTACTTCCAAATGAAATTACCGAACGTAAGAACCTTATTATGTTCTATAATGCTATTAGCAATTTTATTATCCTGCGAATCAGACGAGGCGCCTGATATCGATACGAATGATAATTTCGTTTCGTACTTCTTTTTCTACGACAGTGACCTTGATAGAACTACAATAACAGCAGAGATTAAAAAACTCAATGTTTTGAACGATAATTTTCAATTGGAAAGTGATGAGACTGTAACCTTCAATGGAGATAAATTGATGTTTGATGAACAATCAATTTCATACAGTAGAAGCTATGAGGGATTGGTGAAGGAAGGAGACTTTGTTTATACAAGCTCGGAAGGACGAGTATATTCTGCGCCATTGCTTTCTTATCAATCCATTGCTTTGCCAAACGATTTCTCTACTCTTTCTCAGAGTGAAGGAGCTACTATTGAATGGGAAGGAAATGCATTAGCGGAATTTGAATCATTAATCATAGTCATTGGCGAGTATGAGGAAGGACAAGAACTTGGGACATTTTATGACGAATTAGGTTCTGAAAGTGTTGATTTAGGTGGAGTTGCTTTAGAAATTCTCCCTTTGGGACTCCAACCTGCCTACATACAGCGAAACAAAGTAAAGTTCTTATCTAGCGATGATGGGGAGGCTCCGATAGTAGGTGGAAGAATTGTAGTAGAGTATCGATCAAAAACAATTCAGGTCGAATTAGTAGAATAAGTCACCTCCAAAAGACTTCCAGACTGCCCCCTTGCCATATGATGGTGCTTGAATCAGCACCGTCTTTTCGTTTGACTTTGATGCTTGACTTATTGGTTCTGAGGATTTCCTTTTTTATTACTTCCCAACCATTTTTATGATAAATGGAAACGTAAATTGATGGTTCATCAAGTTGAATTACTTCAGTCTTTTTATGGCTGATTAGCTGAGCACTAATTTCAACCTCCTTCTCTGCCAATAAACTTAATGCCTTTCGGCCATCTGGCACTCCATATCCTATATGGTTATTTGGGTATTTTAAGCTACCGGAATTAATAATTAACTGTTTTAAATCTTGTGAGCTTAAGGTTGAATCTTTTTCCAATAAGCATGCTGCTAATCCTGTTATAATCGGCGCAGAAAATGAAGTGCCGAGAGAGGAATAGCAGGAGATTTCGGGTTTTACGTATTCAAGCCAATTGGGTCCTTTGGAACTGTAATTCATTCCATCCCAAACTTTTAGTTTGGTAGATCCTACAGTAAGTGCACTTTTTGCATCTCCTGGTGATCCAAGAATTTCCCAACTGTTATTTCCATCATTGCCAGCGGCAATAACGAAAAGAACACCGTATTTTTCAGCAATCTTATCAATTGCTTTCGTCATTATAGTGCTTTCCCCATCTATTTGATTTCGCTTGTAATTTTCTCTTTTGTCATTGAATCCGAAGTTGTAGCCAAGGGAAATATTTATGATTTTGACACCTTCCTTCGCCATCCACTCCATAGCTTTTATAGCGTATTTTTCTTCTTGCCTTCTTTCATATCCACCGTGATCAGTACGAGCCAAGTAATACGTTGCACCAGTTGCAAGGCCATATTGTACGTTTCGTACCTTATTAAATCCTCCTACAAGCTCCCAAACTTCAGTCCCATGAACATCGTCGAATGCTGATTTTCCATAAAAAGGCTTTGCTTTAGGATCTAAGTAGTCTTTATAACCTGCAACTTGATCGTTTTCAAAAAATGATTTAAGAGACTCACTCTGATCAGAACGTAAAAATCCACCATCGATAATTCCGATTTTCACGCCTGCACCACTCAGTCCCTCATCAATAATGAATTGACCATTAATTTGCTCTAAAGCAAAGCCCAATTGCTGCCCAAATAGCGGAGCGGAGAGAAAAAGAAGTGCTAATTTTAGCCATCTCATAGACAGAAGATTCTTTTAATCAGAACTAAGATAACCCATGCGATACGATCCAATAGATAACCAACTATTTATTAATAATCGTGAAAAACTTGCTAAGCGAATGAAACCTCGCTCTGTAGCAATTGTACATGCTAACGATATTATGCCTACTAATGCCGATGGAACAATGAAAT
The DNA here is from genome assembly GCA_964634415.1 of uncultured Roseivirgaceae bacterium. Taxonomy (GTDB): domain Bacteria; phylum Bacteroidota; class Bacteroidia; order Cytophagales; family Cyclobacteriaceae; genus Ekhidna. Next base: position 6,953 of record CAZWLS010000137.1, read on the forward strand.
TTGTTCAGAATGCGAATCTACTTTGGCTTTCTGGTGTCGATCAGGAAGAGTCTATTGTGCTTATTGCCCCAGACTTCCCTGATGAAAAAATGAGGGAAATTTTGTTCGTTAGAGAAACAAATGAAGAGATAGCAGTTTGGGAAGGACATAAATTGACAAAGGAAGAAGGCACCTCTACTTCTGGAATAAGAAATGTAAAATGGACTTCAGAATTTGAGAAAACCTTATATACGGTGCTTGCGGAGTGCGATCATATTTACTTAGATAGTAATGAGCATATAAGAAATGCAAGCGAAGTTGAAACAAGAAATGCTCGTTTTGTAAAAGACTGTAAGGAACGATATCCACTATATCAGTATGAAAGACTATTCCCTATCCTTCAAGACCTAAGATGCGTGAAGTCACAGTTTGAGATAGATATACTACAAGATGCTTGTAACATTACTGAAAAGGGATTTAGAAGGGTTTTAGATTATGTTAAACCTGGTGTAATGGAATATGAAGTAGAAGCAGAATACCTTCATGAATTTGTGAGAAACCGTTCTAAAGGATTTGCCTACACACCTATAATTGGTGGTGGAGGAAATTCATGTGTTCTTCACTACATAGATAATAATCAAGAGTTGAAAGATGGAGATATTTTATTGATGGATGTCGGTGCAGAATACGCTAATTACAACTCAGATATGACCAGAACTATTCCTGTAAATGGAAGATTCACAGACCGGCAAAGGCAGGTTTATGATGCTGTATTAAGAGTTAAAAACGCTGCTACAGAATTACTAAAGCCAGGAAATCGAATTCCTGAGTACCATGCTGAAGTTGGTAAATTGATGGAAAAAGAACTGTTGGATTTAGGTTTGATAGATCAAAACGATATCAAGAACGAAAATCCGGAATGGCCTGCCTATAAGAAGTATTTCATGCATGGTACTTCTCATCATATTGGTTTGGATGTTCATGATATCGCATCTATCTATAAAGTCTTTGAGCCAGGTATGGTCTTCACAGTAGAGCCTGGAATTTATATACCTGAAGAAGATATTGGTATTCGACTTGAGGATGATATTGTGATCACTGAAGATGGACATGTTAACTTGATGAAAAATATTCCAATTGAAGCTGATGAGATTGAAGAATTAATGAATAAATAAAACTAATGGCCAGTACAAAATTTGATTCAGACAAGGCACCAGAACCGGTTGGACTATATCCACACGCTAGAAAAGTAGGCGAGCTATTATTTTTATCAGGTGTAGGACCTAGAGAGCGTGGAACAAAGAAGATTCCTGGCGTAGATTTAGATCATGATGGGAATATTGTCAGCTATGATATTGCAGAGCAATGTCATTCCGTTTTCAAAAATGTCAGGCTTATTTTAGAGGCAGCTGGTTCTTCATGGGATGAATTGGTTGATGTTACCGTCTTTCTGACAAACATGAAGGATGACTTCAAAACGTATAATGCCATCTACGCCGAGTATTTTAAGGATAATCAACCTTGTCGAACGACAGTTGAAATTAGTTCACTACCTACACCGATTGCCATAGAACTAAAATGTATAGCAACTATTAAAAACTGATTATGGAAGAAAGTGATTTGAAATTATCAAAAGCCGACAGAAGCAACCTGCTAGAAACTGCTAAATGGGGTAAATTTCTAGGGATCGTAGGATTCGTAATGAGTGGCTTTATTGTTCTTGGAGGTATTACAATGTTCGGAGGAGCATTCAATACAGTTTATCCGGGACTTGGTAGCGGCATCGGCTTTATTTACATTTTAGCTTCACTACTTTATATATTCCCATCGCTGTACACCTATAAGTTTAGCACTAAAATTAAGTTTGGTCTCCAAAAGGATGACCCGGAAGCTTGCTCTGAGGGATACAACAACCTCAGAAAACTCTTTGTTTTTATGGGTATAATGACCATTATCGTGTTATCCTTATATGCTTTGATGATTGTCTTCATGCTCATGGGAGGAATGATGGGAAGCATGCTTTAATCTATCGCTAATTGCCTATTTTTGAGGCTTAATACATTATGGAAACATCTTTAGAATACAATACTCAGCGCGCGCATTTAAAATTGCGAGAGTATGGACGAAACGTGCAGAACCTGGTTGCGCATCTAAAAACAATCGACAACAAAGAAGATCGAAATAAGAAGGCAGCGACGCTTGTCGAATTGATGAAGCTTATTAATCCTGATCTTGGAAATGATTCCGAAACAGATCAGAAAGTGTGGGATGACTTACACATCATTTCTAATTTCGAACTGGATATCGAGGGGCCATTCCCAAAGCCTGATGCGGAGGTTCTAGACCGTAAACCAGATCGTTTGAAGTACTACTCAAACGAAATTAAGTACCGTCACTATGGAAGAAGTGTTGAGCTACTTATCGAACAAGCGATTGCTATGGAAGACCCAAAGGAAAAAGAAGGGGCTGTTGTAGCAATAGGAAGATTGATGAAGAGTTTCTTCCAGACTTGGAATAAAGAAAGCATTGAAGATGAGCAAATCTTAAAGAATATTAAAAAGCTTTCGAAAGATCAACTAGACATCAATATTGAAACGGTCAAAGAATTAGGACTTTTTGATTCAGATAAAAAACCTTCGAACAGAAGAAACAATAATAACAACAATAAAGGCCGAAGAAACAATCAAGGCGGAAAAGGTCGTCGCAATGGCAATGGCCGAGGAAATAATAGAAGAAGAAATTAATTTCTTTTTTGAATAAATAGTTGGTTAGTTGATTGGTGATTTACTCAGGTAACTCTTTATTTGTTGATACTAATCCACTAACTAACTAATCTTAAATAATGTCATCTTTTCGGGTCGAAGGCGGTCACCAACTAAGCGGTGAAATCATTCCACAAGGTGCTAAAAATGAGGCACTTCAAATCATTTCAGCAGTTTTATTAACTGATCAAGAGGTCACAATCAACAAAATACCTCAGATTCGTGATGTATTGAAGTTGATAGATCTTCTAGGAGATCTGGGTGTTGAAGTTTCAAAGAAAGATGATGAGGTCTACACTTTTAAAGCCGCCAATATTAACCTTGACTTTCTAAACACAGACGAGTTCAAGGAAAAAGCATCATCACTTCGTGGGTCTATTATGATTCTAGGACC
>CAZWLS010000138.1:0-10081 GCA_964634415.1 uncultured Roseivirgaceae bacterium
TAGAAGACATAAAGTCAGTTGCTGTCCCTGTACTTCGCCATAGAATTGTGAGAAACTTCAAGGCTGAAGCAGAAGGAGTTACAGAAGAGAAAATAATTTCAGAGCTTCTTTAAAATTGCTTTAAGAACCGAATATCATTTTCTGAGAAAAGCCTCAGATCATCCAATTGATATTTTAGCATTGTGACTCTTTCTATACCCATACCAAAAGCAAAACCGCTGTATTTGGTGGAATCAATACCACAATTTTCTAATACATTAGGATCTACCATTCCTGACCCAGCAATCTCAACCCATCCTGTTTGCTTGCATATCTTGCATCCACTACCTCCACAAATGAAACAGCTGATATCAATTTCAGCACTTGGTTCGGTAAATGGGAAATAAGATGGTCTTAATCTTATCTTCGTTTTTTTACCAAACATCTCTTTAGAGAAATGATAAAGTGTATTCTTTAAATCTTTAAAAGAAATATTCTCACCTACAACGAGTCCCTCAACCTGATGAAAGAAACAATGAGCCCTTGCTGATATAGCCTCATTTCGATAAACCCTTCCCGGCATAATTGCGCGAATTGGGGGCTTCTTTTTATTCATCAATCTAATCTGAACATTGGATGTATGAGTTCGTAGCAAAACATCCGGATTTTTTTCAATGAAGTATGTATCCTGCATTTCTCGTGCAGGATGATTTTCCGGAAAATTCAGTGCTGTAAAATTATTCCAATCGTTATCTATCTCAGGACCATCTTCAACATTGAACCCCTGTCTTTCAAATATCTCAATTATCCTATTTCGTGTTTGAGTAATAGGATGAAGCGAACCTTCTGAAGCATACGTTCCCGGTAGAGTGACATCTACATCTACAGATCCACCTTCACTTCCAATTGCTCCGGACAACTCCTTCAGCTTAGTTTGGGCAATATTTTTCAGATTATTGAGAGCAGGACCTAATTCACGTTTTTGCTCAGGCGCTACTTTCTTAAATTCTTCGAAAAGCTCATTAATTACATTATTCCTCCCAACAAACTTCAAACGGAAATTCTCTACTTCCTCATTTGTTTTGGCCGTGGCCTTTTCTACTTCTGCAATTAATGATTTTACCTTATCCAGCATGTGATTTGCAATTCAATGAACCGCAAAAATAGCAATTAAACTGAGGTGTGTGTCTTGCTTAATTCGATTTCTGGTGGGATAATTTTCGCAAGTCTCCTTGATTCTCTTCTTATCACCTTACGATCAAGTATTGCCCCAATACTTACGGTAACTATAACCATAAATAACATGAGCCAAAGTTCTCCAATTCCCTGAAAAGCTACTGTGAGCGAAATAATGATCGTATTATATGTAATCAAACTCAAAGTAGATTGAGCATGATTTAAGCCCAATTTTAAAAGAACGTGATGAATGTGATTTCTATCCGGCGCTAAAGGGTGTCTTCCCGTAAAGAATCTGATCAAAAAAACACGTAATGTATCATAGACAGGGATCACAAAAAGTGATAAGCTCGTTGCGACTGGTGATTCAATAACTGATGGTGGCGACGGTGTTGTTAAGAAATTTATCATTAAAGCTGTCAGCATAAAGCCAAAGACCATCGAACCTGTATCACCCATAAAAATTTTAGATGGGTACCAGTTGTATAACAAAAATCCTAATGCTGCTCCGGTTATTGAAAAAGAAATTGAAGCTTCAATAATGCTTCCGCTTTGAAAAGCAGCCCAACCCAAAAATGCGGATATAACAAGTGCAATACTACCAGCCAATCCATCAATTCCATCAATTAAATTGAAAGCATTTGTCATCACCACAATCACGAAGATTGTGAATAATTCATCTAAAATCCATGGGAAGCTCTCAACACCAAACAACCCGTTGAATCCCTCAATTTTTATACCTCCAAAAAACACAACAAGAAATGAGGCGAAAATTTGAACCACCAATTTATGCTGTGCCAATAGACTTGAAAGATCATCTCTAACTCCTAAAAGAAAAATTAATACGATTCCTCCAAGGAAATATTTTTGAGAAGCGAGATCAGAAAATGATATTGAAATCAAAAGTGCCAAAATTATGCCGGCAAAAATCCCTATTCCTCCTAAACTCGGTGTGCTAACACTGTGAATCTTGCGTTTATCCGGTCGATCCAAGAGATCAAGAGATTTAACAATCTTAATTATAACAGGTATTGTTGTAAGCGTTATTAAAAACGCGGTAGCTATGGCAAGCGGCAGTGTCATTTGTATAAATAAATACTTAATCTGACAGACTTAGGTGATTAATCTGATTTCAAAAGCCAAAAATGTCAATTTTTCTAGAGAGTTTATAACTATTTCGGCAAATCAATGAAAATAATAGGTGAATGATACAAATGTCTCTATTCCACGTTTTTTTGCCACCTCCATGCCGACTTCATCATAGAATCTAAATTCAATTTTGCTTCCCATTTCAACTTCTCTTTTGCTTTTGAAGTATCAGCGTAAATTTGTTCGATATCGCCAGGTCTTCTCTCAACAATTTCATAGTTCAATTTTACTTCTGAAACCTTTTCAAACGACTTGACTACTTCTAAGACCGAATGACCTTTGCCTGTCCCGAGATTAAAGAAATCATAGTTTTCTTCCATCTTGTCAAAGCGCTCAAGCGCAGAAATATGTGCTATTGCAAGGTCTACAACATGGATAAAATCCCTTATACACGTGCCATCTGGTGTATTATAGTCACCACCAAAAACATACAACTTCTCTCTTAGTCCTGCTGCAGTTTGCGTTATAAAAGGCACTAAATTATTGGGCACACCCAATGGAAGTTCACCAATTTGTCCAGATTCATGTGCTCCCGCAGGGTTAAAGTATCTTAGTGATATTGCTTTAAATGCTTTATTAGACCTGCAGTAGTCTTCTATAATTTCTTCACAAACTTGCTTTGTATTCCCATATGGAGATTCTGCTTGCTTCTTAGGGGTGAGTTCAGTTACTGGTAGTTCATCAGGTTGGCCGTAAACGGTACATGAGGATGAGAATACGAACTTATTTACATCATGATCTTCGCATGCTTCCAAAAGGTTAATCAGAGAATCTAGATTATTTCTGTAATAAGCCAGTGGATTTTCTACCGACTCTCCTACCGCTTTATAAGCAGCAAAATGAATAATTGAATCAAAATTGTAGTCTTGAAAAAGCTTACTAACATCAGTTTTATTGGTCAGATCAATATTTACAAAACAGATTTTCTCACCGGTAATCCTCTCTAACTGACCATGAACTTTAATTGTAGAATTGGAAAGATTATCTACAATGACTACTTGATATTTCCTGTTGACAAGTTCTGCACATGTGTGAGATCCAATAAATCCCAGCCCTCCGGTCACCAAAACCTTTTTCATGAATCAATATGCGTTTTGATCACCTTTAATAATCGATAGTGCAGTAAGAAGTATGATTTTAAAATCTAATATCAGCGACCAGTTTTTGACGTAAAACCTGTCCAACTTAACGCGACCACTCATATCACTTAGTTCTGCTGTCTCACCTCTAAATCCTTTGGCTTGAGCAAGTCCTGTTATTCCAGGCTTAACAGCATGTCTTTGCCAAAACCTATCGATCTTAGGCTGAAACTCTTCATTCAACTTTATTGGGTGGGGCCTAGGGCCGACCACAGACATGTCTCCTAAAAAAACATTAATAAACTGGGGAAGCTCATCAATAGAGGTTTTGCGGAGTATGGCACCCATCTTGGTGATCCTATTATCATTTTTGGTCGCTTGTTTAAACTCAGCATTTTTTTCGTATGTCATTGTCCTAAATTTCCAACACAGAAAAAAATTGTTGTCTTTTCCATGTCTCTTTTGCTTGAAAAAAATTGGTCCTTTAGACTCCATCTTAATCAATAAACCAATTATTGGGATCAACCACGACAGAATCAAAACAATGAAAATACCTGAGAAAACTAAATCAAATGCCCTTTTAATAAACCTGTTTGCAACGCTATCAAGAGGAATAGAGTTAACATTAATGATTGGAATACTTCCAAACTGCTCAATAGAAAGGTTGTAGTTGGAAAGCCTACTAAATTGCGAAATCAGGTTGACTTTAATCAAATTATTTTCAGCAAAATCAATTACATCTTTGACTTGCTCATCGTTCATGTTTGGAAGGCAACAGAACACAATATCAGTTCCGTGTGTTATCGTGTACTTTTCAAAATTCTCCATTTTTTCATCTGCACTCTCCTTATTGTCAATAACACCAACCAGATGATATCCTAATTCAGGTGATTCTTTGAAATATTGTGTCAAAGAATCCGAAAGGTCTCCTTTACCGATAATGACAACCTTACGGATATTGTACCCCTTGATTCTATAATATCTAATTACATAGTGCCATATACTCCTCCAGAATAGAATAGAAACAGTAAAGATCAAGTAGGTTACAAATAGATATTTTCTGGAATAGTCTACCGGTTCAAGTGCGAACCAAAGGGCAAAGACGATTGAAAGGTTTATAACTAGCCCCGTCAAAACCTTATTCAAATGGTCTAGTAACCGGGAATTTCTATTGATTTCCTGCAGCCTAGAACTAAAAAATACCCCAACCCAAATGACGTTTAACAACAATTGGAGTACCTGGTAATCATAGTTTGGAATAAAATATCCAAATGAATATCTATTTGCCGCAAATACACCAGCGTTTAGGCATATTAGATCTGTTAAGAGAAATAATATGGGGAAATACTGTGAATACCTATAGTGGGAGGGCATTTTTGAATCTGGTTAAACTATAGCATAAGTTTCCTTAACCTGTCCAATTTAACAATAATAGACTAGCTTAAGAGTCGATCGACAAAAATAATGTGGAGTAAGGTTTCAAATGGAGTTCTTTCATTAAGAATTCGCTATCACTATTGATAAATTGAATTTGTTCTGGGTCTGGCATGTCTTTATAGGTTGTATCAGCATTCACCCTATATTCATCAAATGTGATACCTTCCGAGTTACCCACCTCTATTCCTGTCACCGTAAGATCAAATGCTCGATAGTGGTTGGTATTGTTCCACAATTGAATGCAATAACCATTGGCATCCTTTGTTGCAAATACATGGATGCCAAATCCTTGTACATTGATTTCGCGTGATTCACTAAAGACTTCTTTTGATTTGTGAAAATTTGACATTTGTCCTATCATACCAAATGATGTTTTATTTAGCTGACCAGTATACATAACATAGTTTCTTTGATAATCAGTATGATAAATTACCCAAGGAAATAATTTGATGTTTGGACTCTCGTGCAGATACTTATGCATTGTCAATATTCCAGTAGCATGTTTTAGGGAAGATTCAGGCGGATTTAAACCAGCTTCATCAATAAATATTGGAACATCTAATTCTAATTCTAAATCAGATATCAAAGACTCAATAATTGATTCATACTTTAAAAGTGCTTTTGGTGCCAGGTCACCAACATGATATTCATGGAATGAGATAAAATCTAATCTCTTATTTGGATTAGTATCCCATTTGTAATTCTTTAGAAATATGTAAAGTTTATAAAGCTTATTACTATCTCTTGTATCTGATCCTGTATTAATCGAAGAATAGTTAAGACCCACTCCAGTGGAAGTAGGGCCACCAACTTTTAAAGGTTTGGATAAACCTAGTTCTTGGTTTATTTCATTAACTACTTCATAGCCCTTTTTGTAGAAATTATAATACTGGTCCATTGTCAAACCACCAAAATGGTCAATGGCTGTTTCATTCAAAATCTCGATGTAAGCTAGATTAGGACAGATAGATAGATAGTGAATGATCGCATTTTTCACAACCTCTTTCCATTTACTAATAGAAATAACACCATCTACCACCTCTTTATGGTATCTGTTAATTACCAGAAGTACTTCCTTAGAGTTATTACAAAATGAGGTCAAATACTCCTCATAATAGCGCTGTGATTCCACAACTCGATCCCAATTGTAAACGAACTTATCAGGATCATCTTGAAAAATGTACTCTCCGATCTTGAAGTTGAAATTATACTCGTCCGATCGATAGTCCCACATATTATCTAACATCAGCCAACAACGAACAATTTCCGGTTTGTTCATATCGCGGCGATATAGCCGCGCTACTTCTGGTGGGGGTGCTTCACGAACAGAGCTGTTCGCATATTTAGTAAAACTTGAAAAATCTCCTTTGACGTTGGAAAAATCTACATCTATTCCTTTAGCATATTCTGCTTCAGTGGTACAGCCAAAGAATACAATGGCTAGAAAATAAACGTATTTCATTTTCATACATGAAATGTAATGAAAATGAAATTAAGGTATTTAATTCCAAGAAATTTTGTCGACGCTCTCGTAGACAGACATTATCCCTTCCTTAAGTCCGATTTTTGGTTCCCACCCCATTTCTCGTAGTCTGCTACTATCCATCAACTTTCTTGGGGTACCATCTGGTTTAGAGCTATCGAATGTAAGTTCTCCCTCAAATCCTACAATCTCCTTTATCAAAAGGGCTAATTCTTTAATTGAGATCTCGCTACCAAATCCCACATTGATTGTTTGACCGTCGCTATAGTTTTGCATCAGGAACATACAAGCTTCTGCCAAATCATCAACATGCAAAAACTCTCGTAAAGGCGATCCCGTCCCCCAAATTTCCACCGATTCTTCATTGTTCATTTTAGCAACATGGAACTTCCGGATTAAGGCAGGGAGCACATGTGAGTTGTTCAAATCATAGTTATCGTTTGGTCCATAAAGGTTAGTAGGCATTGCGCTAATAAAATCAGATTCATACTGATCTCTATAGGTTTCGCACAACTTGATCCCTGTTATTTTAGCTATTGCATATGGTTCATTTGTAGGTTCTAGCGGCCCAGTGAGCAAACTATTTTCATGTATTGGCTGGTCTGCCAATTTTGGATAGATACAGGAACTGCCAAGAAATAATAATTTTTTCACTCCGTTCAAATGAGCATGATGAATGACATTTGCCTCAATCATTAAATTTTCATAGAGGAATTGTCCCCTGAAAACATTATTGGCATGAATACCTCCAACCTTGGCTGCAGCTAGAAATACATATTCTGGTTTTTCATTTTCGAAAAAAACACGCACGGCATTCTGATCCGTAAGATCCAATTCTTTTGAGGTACGGTAAACAACATTCGTATAACCTGCCAGTTCTAATTTTCTTACAAGAGCAGAGCCAACCATACCTCGATGACCCGCTACATATATTTTAGCATTTTTCTCCATAAGATGACCTTCTACTCAGCTTGCTTAAGAATATCATGACCTCCCTCAAGAAGATATTTATCCTTTTTAAAAAGCTGCAAATCACTTTCTACCATTTCCTTTACTAAAGACTCTAAATCGTATTCTGGTTCCCAGTTTAGTTTTTCTTTTGCTTTAGATGGATCACCGATTAATAAATCCACTTCAGTTGGTCTGAAGTATTTAGGATCTACCTTTATCACTTCTTGTCCTTCTTTGAGTGCATTAGTTGAATTAGAAACAGATTTGACATAGCCAACTTCGTTCACGCCTTCACCCTTAAATTCTAACGTGACACCTACTTCTGAAAAGGCCATATGTAAAAAATCTCGGATCGTTGTTGTTTTTCCAGTTGCAAGTACAAAGTCTTCAGGTTGCTCTTGCTGAAGCATCAGCCACATCCCTCTAACATAATCTTTTGCGTGTCCCCAATCTCTCTTTGAATCAAGATTACCCATGTACATTACCTCTTGCAGCCCCAATGCCATTTTTGCAACAGCACGAGTTATTTTTCTTGTTACGAAAGTTTCTCCTCGTAATGGAGATTCATGGTTGAATAAAATCCCATTACACGCATACATATTGTAAGCCTCACGATAATTAACTGTTATCCAATATCCGTAAAGTTTAGCAACAGCATATGGAGATCGAGGATAAAATGGAGTGGTCTCCTTTTGCGGAATTTCCTGGACTAAACCATAAAGCTCTGATGTGGACGCTTGATATATTCTTGTCTTCTCTGTCAACCCTAAGAGTCTAACAGCCTCTAAAAGCCTCAACGTACCAATACCATCAACATTGGCAACATATTCTGGCGTGTCGAAACTAACCCTTACATGAGACATCGCCCCCAGGTTATATATTTCATCGGGATTAATCTCTTTTATTAATCGTGTCAGGTTCATCGAATCAGTTAAATCTCCATAGTGAAGAAACATACGCGTTCCTTCCTTATGAGGATCTTGATATAGATGATCAATTCGATCTGTGTTGAACAGGGAAGATCTTCGTTTGATCCCGTGCACCTCATAGCCTTTGCTCAATAACAATTCAGCCAAGTAGGCTCCATCCTGACCAGTTATTCCTGTTATTAATGCCTTCTTCATTTCAAATTTTCTTTCAAATCTTAAAAATACCTATCGGTTGGTTTCCGCCTTTTCCCAAACACTCACTTTTTTACCAAAAATCGAGGACAACATTCCTCTGAATGAATTTGAATGTACTGCTACAATATGATGGATTACTGAGATAATCTTGACTTTAACACCTATTCGATATAAAATATCAACTGCAACAAATATCATAAGTGAAAAAATCGAAACCCACATAATGAGTTCATTTAAATTGTTTGGTGAAATTAAATTTATCGCCACACCAAAAAACAAAGTAACGAGAAAAATGTGATACCCACTCCAACGAAGAACCTTTCTTACTGAAACATGCCATTTAGTAAGCATATTGAGGTCATTCCATAAATATTTTATGCAATTCATTTGCCTATTAGCCATTCTCCTTTTTCTACTGCTTTCTTCATCTCCATCTAAAACAGCAGGCTCATAACCTTTTGCTTCTGAACAAAATCCAACAGGAATATTCTCCCCGCATAGCCTTAAAGGGGCTTCAAAATCATTTGGAACAAAGGTTGGTAATTCTTTAAAGTGTTGGGCTAACATTACGAAATTACCTCCATTGACAACAATGCACCTAGCCATTTTCGCTTCGTTAGACCTAATCCATTCTTCATATTTCCAATACAAACCTTCTGCTTTTGCAGAACCAGAATCTTCATCTGTATAATGCATTGCACCTCCAACAAGACCATAACCTTTAGACAATTCTTCGTAAAGCAAGTCAAATGCATTAGACTCAAACATGGTATTTGCATCAGAAAAGAATATCAGGTCATTAGTACTTGGGCCACAATGTTTGATCGCTTGATTTATCGAATCATTTTTACCTTTTCTATATCCTTTATCAATTAGTAAAATCGTGTTGGGATATCTAGAAGCATATTCATCTACAATCTTAGCAGTATTATCTTCCGATTGATCTACAACAAAAACGTGTTTTACATTGATTTTGAAATTGATTTGAAGGCAATTTTCAATTTTTTTTCTAATGACTTTTTCTTCATTAAATAATGGAACAATATGGAATGCAGACTGAGATTTTTGGAATTTATGAGGAACTAGTCTTGCATGTTTGTTTATTACCGCAATCGAAATTGGATATCCAAAATACACTACAAAATTTACGAGCAACAAACCAAGGATAATGTACATCAGGATCATTTCATCATCTCATTATAAAGCTTCTCATGGCTTATTCTAAAAACCTCTATTGAGTTTTCAGGTAATTTGTTCATAATATTCTTTTTCATTCTCATGAACTGTGTAGGATCTAGTGCTTCTGAAATTGCTCTTGCTAAATCATCGGCGTCTGCCTGCTTAAACAGCAATCCATCTTGCCCAGAATTAATTTGCTCGCTAAAAATACCCATTTCAGGTGCTATTACTACTTTGCCATAGCTTTGAGCTAAGTATAACAATCCACTTGTATCTATTTTTAAATATGGAAGCAAAATGACTCCGCTAGAATTAAACAAATAATCTATTTCTGTTTCATCAACATATCCAAGTTTCCAATTGAACCTATCATTACCTTCAGTGCTTCGAACTAACTCTGAAATGTCATACTCAGGATTACCTGCGATCGTTAAATTTATACTTTGGATTTCCAACTTGGATAGTGCCTCTACTAATAATTCAAGACCTTTATAAGGCCTAATATTTCCAAAAAAAAGAAGTCT
>CAZWLS010000139.1:0-10065 GCA_964634415.1 uncultured Roseivirgaceae bacterium
TATTCCTCGGAGGTTAGCCAAAGATTTCAAGGTAGCAGTGAGTTTGATCTCACTATCCACTTTCACAGCCTGTCCAAACTTCAGTTTGTCAATCCCATAATTCACCAACATTTTCACATTATTGAACTGCGCAATCTGTTCCCACAAATACGGCATCAACGATAGGGTGAGGTATCCATGAGCGATAGTGGTTCCAAAAGGTCCATCCTTGGCACGCTCTGGATCTGTATGGATCCACTGGTGATCAAGAGTAGCATCGGCAAACTTATTTATCTGCTCTTGTGTGATTTTGTGAAACTCTGATTCTCCCATCACTTTCCCTAGATAGGACTCGAATTCTTCGTGATTGTTGATTACTAGTTTAGCCATAGTATTGATTTAATTGCGTGAATTTAGCTTAACTGTGATTTCATCCCAACTGAAACCACGAATACTCCTTTTCAAAAGCTTCTTTAATTTCTGCATTCGTCAAATTACCTATGCTTCCAATATGTTTATGATTTACTGTTTTTTGAGCCTGATAAGCTCCAGACTTAACATTTTTAGCCACTTTTTTATATGCATCCCGAAAGGGAAGTCCGTTTAAAACAAGCTGATTCACCTCTTCGACTGTGAATAGTAAATCATATTTACTATGGTCAATTATTTCTTTCGACACCTTCAAATTGGCAGTCATTGCAATGGTGATATCAAGACAATCCTTCATGGTTTGAAAAGCCGGCATATAACTCTCTTTCAATACTTGTAAATCGCGATGATACCCTGAAGGAAGGTTGGCAAGAATCAAGTTTAACTCATTCGGCAAAGCTTGAAGCTTATTGCATTTAGCGCGTACCAACTCGAAACCATCAGGATTATGTTTATGAGGCATTATACTTGACCCGGTAGTGTAAGCATTCTCCACACGGAGAAATTCAAAATCCTGACCAGCATACATGCAAACATCCATTGCAAACTTGGAAAGTGTGGCCGCCAACGAACTAAGTGCAAAAGCTGCTATTCGTTCGTGCTTTCCACGAGTCATTTGAGCATATACCACGTTGGTATTCAATGATGAAAATCCAATTTCTTTTGCTGAAAATTCACGATCTAATGGGAACGAGGAACCATATCCTGCACCAGAACCCAAAGGGCTTTTATCTGCCACCTGATAGGCCGATTTGAACACAATTAAATCATCCAATAAGCTTTCCGCATATGCTCCAAACCAGAGACCAAAAGAGGATGGCATAGCCACTTGCATGTGCGTATAGCCCGGCATCAATATTCCTTTATTTTCTTCACTTTTTTCCTGAAGAAGCTGAAAAAGTGTCTTAGACTTCTTCACAATCTCTTCAATATTATGCTTGGTGAAAAGTTTAAGAGCAGTCAAAACTTGATCGTTTCTAGATCGACCGGAATGCACTTTTTTACCAACATCTCCTAGCTTTTTAGTAAGCTGAAGCTCTATCTGGGAATGGCAATCTTCAATTCCATCATGCAAGATAAATCGACCGTTTTTCGCCTCATCTTTGATTATATCAAGCTCTTTAAGTAGGTCTTTCTCTTCCTCTTTTGTCAGTAAATCTATTTGGTAAAGCATTTTGACATGACCAATTGTACCAACCACATCATAGTAAGCTAGTTGTACGTCGAGCTCCTTGTCTTTGCCGATAGTAAATCGCTCAAAAAGCTGATCTATAGGTTCGTTTTTATCCCATAATTTCATGACTTATCTGTTTACTGATGATTAAATAAATTTTCTAATAATTGGATATATCCGGCTATACCCTCTTTGATTTCATTTAAGTAGATGAACTCATCCGCAGTATGCGAACGCTCAGATTTTCCCGGCCCCATTTTAAAGGTTGGAAAATCCATAACTGCCTGATCTGAGCAAGTTGGAGATCCAAATTTCTCAAGTCCCATTACATCCGCCACTTTCGATATTTTCAAATTTTCTGGTAAATGAGAGGAATTCAACCGTAAGGATCTTGGCTTCACCTCACTTTTGAGATGTTTAGCTAAAATTTCAAATACTTCTTTATTTGAATAAGAATCTGTAGTTCGCACATCCACCACAAAATGGCAGGTATCTGGAATGACATTATGCTGATACCCAGCATTAATCATAGTTGTGGTCATTTTTATAGGACCTAAATACGAAGACTCTTTCTCAAATTGATATTCGTTCAACCACTGGATGTCGCTAATTGCATTCATAATTGCGTTATCACCAACCTCTCTAGCAGCATGTCCTGATTTTCCATTCGCATAACAATCCATTACAACTAAGCCTTTTTCTGCCACACCCATTTTCATTTCCGTAGGTTCTCCAATCATTCCAAACTCGATTGGTTTCAGTTCTCCTAAAATTGATTCCACACCATTCGGTCCCGAATTTTCCTCTTCGGCTGTTGCAGCTAATATGAGATTGTAAGGAAGTTCTTTGTTATAGAAATGAAGGAATGTCATTATCAACGAAACCAGAGATCCTCCTGCATCATTGCTCCCCAATCCAAATAACTTTCCATCCTCTGTTTCCGCCTCAAATGGATTACGAGAATAACCAGAATTGGCTTTTACAGTGTCGTGATGTGAATTCAAAAGAATGGTGGGCTTAGACAAATCAAAACTTGCATTCTTGGCCCAAACATTATTCCCCTTTCTAGCAAATCGTACATTTCTTTCTACAAGAAAGTCTTCGATCAGTCGGGCTGTTTTTTCTTCTTCGCCACTTAGACTGGGTGTCTCAATAAGCTGCTTCAATAACCCGACAGCTTCATCAAAGTACGTATTAACGGATAATTGTGTAGTCATCGAAATTTGGATTTGAAAGTTCACTAAGAGCCTCAACATTGAGCAGACGTACATGGCTAACTCCTTCGCTGATAGTTGCAAAAGCGTTGTCTAATTTGGGGATCATTCCATTAGAAATAACGCCCTTTTTCTTAAGCTCCTGATACTTGATTTGATCGATTGATTTGATCAAAGAAGTTTCATCTGAGATATCTTCACGAAGTCCATTTAGATCAAAAACGAAGTTTAATGAAACATTAAAACTTCTTGCAAACGCACAAGCTATTTCACTCGCAATGGTATCCGCATTTGTGTTTAATAAATTCCCATTTCCATCGCACGTCAGCGGAGCAACTATTGGAACTGTGTTAGTATCAAAAAAGGCTTCAAAGGCTGAAGTACTGACTTCTTCAATATCTCCAACCCATCCGTAGTCTATTCCATTAATTTCAGGTCGTTTGCTCGATAAAATACAGTTATTATCTGCTCCAGTTATTCCAATAGATTTTACTCCGAGGG
Organism: uncultured Roseivirgaceae bacterium; assembly: GCA_964634415.1. Lineage (GTDB taxonomy): Bacteria > Bacteroidota > Bacteroidia > Cytophagales > Cyclobacteriaceae > Ekhidna. Next base: position 3,298 of record CAZWLS010000139.1, read on the forward strand.
CACTTAGCTGAGCTACCAGTTTTTTATTGATTAGACCACCGTAAGTCATGATTACTAAATCGAGAATTGCATCATCAGTAATTCGACGACCATCAATCATCTTCGACTTAACACCAAGCTTGTCGGCAAACTTAGTTGCAGTTTTTCCTCCACCATGTATCAGGATTTTCTTTCCTTCAATGGAGGTGAATCCTTTCAGAAAAATTGAAAGTTTTCCTGGATCTTCCAGAACAGCACCACCAACCTTTACAATAGTCAATGATTCCTTCATTTCTTCGAAATTAAAATTTCAGATAAAACAGCTTGTGCTGTGTAGAGCCGATTTTCAGCCTGCTGTAGGACTATCGATTGATCGCTTTCCAATACATCCTCTGAGATAACCAAGTTTCTCCGTACCGGTAAACAATGCATGACCTTAGCATTATTGGAAAACTTCAATTTTTCCAACGTCAACTCCCAATCAGGGAGTTTCTTAATCGCTCCATAGTCTCGAAAGGAAGACCAATTCTTCACATATATGAAATCAGCATCTTGAAGCGCTTTTTCTTGATCATATTCAATGTTTGCAGCGCCCACAAAAGAATCATTCAATTCCAACCCTTCAGGATGGGTAACCGTGAGATCAAAATCTAACGCATTGGCCCACTGCAAGAATGAATTTGGCACTGCCTGTGGTAACGCTTTTATGTGCGGCGCCCAAGTCAGCACTACTTTTGGACGATTAACATTTTTAAACTCTTCAATCGTTACCATATCTGCCAAAGATTGAAGCGGATGTAGCGTCGAAGATTCCAGATTGATTATTGGGCAGCTGCCAAATTCAACAAAAGCGCTTAATACCTTCTCCTGATAATCTTCTTTTTGATCTTTTAGGCCGGGAAAACTGCGAACAGCCAAAATATCACAGTAGGAACACATTACTGGAACTGCTTCTTTTATGTGTTCAGCTTTATCTCCGTCCATAACTCCTCCATCTTCAAATTCGAGCTGCCAGGAGTCAGCACTTACATTCAGAACAATCACTTTAAGACCCAGATTATAGGCAGCTCTTGTCATACTCATCCGTGTACGAAGACTCGAATTAAAGAATACCAATCCCAACGTTTTGTTTTCTCCCAATTTTGGAGTCTGAAATGGGTCTTTCTTTAATTCAATAGATTTTTGAATCAAATCATGGACGTTAGAGACATCTTCAACTGAAGTAAAGTGCTTCATGACAGTACATGTTTTAAGGTGGATAAAAACTGGTCAACCTCTTCTTTACCAATCGAAAGAGGCGGCAAGATTCGCAGTGTATGAGGATCGGTAGAGGAGCCAGTGAATATTCGATGATTGAACACCAAAGCATCGCGAACAGGTTTTGCTGGACGATCCAGTGTCACCCCGATCATTAAGCCTCTACCTCGTACTTCTTTAACAGCTGGGATGGAGACTAATGCTGTTTTAAATAGCTCACCCATTTTAGCAGAGTTATCAATCAATGCCTCCTTATCCATGATTTCGAGTACTGCCAAACCTGCAGCGCAAGCCAAATGGCTTCCTCCAAAAGTTGTTCCCAACATTCCCATCCAAGGTTGGATATTAGGACTTACCAACACTCCACTGACAGGAAATCCATTACCCATTCCCTTAGCTACCGTAATAATATCAGGCTTAACATCTGCATATTGATGCGCAAAGAATTTTCCACTTCTACCATATCCTGACTGTATCTCATCAATGATGAAAGGCACGTTAAATTTTTGACAGAGAAACTCCATCTTCTTCAAGAAATCATCTGATGGAACGTGGATACCACTTATCCCTTGAATTCCTTCAATAAGCACTGCACCGATAGAGTCATTGAGATGCTGTTCTAAAGCCGTTTCATCATTCAACGGCAATCGAATAAAATTTCCTGTGTGATTGACCGGAGCTTTGATTTTTTCACCATCAGTTGCTTCAATCGCAAGTGAAGTACGACCATGAAAAGCCTTGTCAAAAACAATAATCTTCTTCTTCGAGGAATGGAATGAAGCAACTTTTAGGGCGTTTTCAATCGCCTCAGCTCCCGAATTACACAGAAAAAATGAATAGGTTTCATATCCAGATAACTCACCAAGCTTCCTAGCCATATCATCCTGAATGGACATTTTTACCGAATTAGAATAAAAGGCGATTTGGTTCAGTTGATCCTGAATTCGCTGAACATAGTGGGGGTGGCTGTGTCCAATTGATATTACAGCATGGCCGCCATAAAGATCGAGGTACTGATTCCCGTCCTTATCCCATACATAACAACCTTTGCCCTTGACCGGCTCTACCTCATATCTAGGATATACTTCAAACAGTTTCATTCTTTTGATTTCATTTTTGTGATTCGTAAAAAGGATGTCATTATGCCTTGTATAAGTGCCGAACTAAACCCTTTGTGCTCCATTTCATTAAGCCCTTCAATCGTACATCCTTGCGGGGTAGTGACTTTGTCAATCTCAACTTCTGGGTGAGATTCATTCTCAAGAACTAAAGATGCTGCTCCTTTCGCGGTTTGCATTGCAATCATCTGCGCATCGGCCGCATCAAAGCCCATCTGTATTCCACCTTGAGTTGCGGCTCGTAGGTATCGCATAAAAAATGCTATCCCACTTGCTCCCAGTACAGTTGCCGCCTGCATAAGTTTCTCATCGATTATCAATGTTTTCCCAAGCGCATCAAAAAGAGATTTTGCAATTTCCACTCCTTCCTGGTCTGGTGAGGATATGCATGTCATTGATTCGCCAATAGAGATAGCCGTGTTTGGCATGGCTCGTACGACAGGAAGCTTATTCCCTAATAATGATGTCAATTCTTTAGTTGAAACACCTGTCACTACTGAAATAAGAAGCTTGCTATCATCCAACAATTCTTTTATTTCTACCAATACTTCAGCGACCTGATTTGGCTGTACACATAAAAGAATAACATCGGCTGATTTGGCTGCATTTAGATTACTCTGGGTTAGGTTATAGCCCCTATTTTCCAAATCAGAAATGGTGGATATATCTCTTTTTGTCAGTGTAATTTGATTTGGACGTGTCAAGTTCTTTGCAACGATTCCTTCTGCTATTGATCTTCCTAGATTACCTGTCCCTATAATGGAAATATTTTTTTTCATAACTATTAAAATGCTGATGGTTTGAGGTGAAGGCCCGTTTTTTCGTCCAGGCCGAACAAAAGATTCATGTTCTGGACAGCTTGCCCAGATGCACCTTTTAGCATGTTATCAATGACTGAAACAATGATTGCTGTTCCGTCTATAACCCTTGGATAAACCAAACATTTATTCGTATTGACGATCCATTTTAAATCCGGATTTTCATCCACAACATGAGTAAATGGTGCGTCTGCATAGAATTCTTCGTAACAATCGATCAGTTGAGATTCATTAACATCGGTCTCAAAATGTGCTGTTGTAATGATGCCTCTAGTAAATGCTCCACGATAAGGAACAAACAAAACTTTGGAGTCAAATTTTGGATTTAAAGACTCGATCGTTTGGTTGGTTTCAAGCATGTGCTGATGCGTCAATGCTTTGTAAACACTCGCATTGTTGCTTCTCCAACTGAAATGTGAAGTAGATGTGGGCTTCTGACCAGCTCCAGAGGAGCCGGTGATTCCCGAAACAGAAATATTTCCATTTGCAAAACCCTCATTGATCGCTGGAATTATGCCCAACTGGATACAAGTGGCAAAGCATCCAGGATTTGCAATCCAGTTCGCTCCTATAATCTTAGATTTATTTTTTTCAGGCAGCCCGTAAACAAAATTGTGATTGCCTTCCAATCGAAAATCCTGGCTTAAATCAATGATTTTACAACCTAAGAGACCTGGATATTTTTCAATAATTCGGGTTGACTCTCCATGACCTTTACATAAAAAAATTACGTCTGCAGATTTAGCATCTATTTCTTTATTAAACACTAAATCCATCTCTCCAATGAGGTCTTTATGAACCTCTTGTATGCTATTTCCTGCATGGCTTTCGCTTTGAACGAATGCGATTTCTACATCAGAATGATTCATTAGAATACGAATCAACTCTCCTGCAGTGTAGCCTGCAGATCCAACAACTCCTACCTTAATCATGATGAATGGATTTTAAGATTTTACTTTGATTCGCAAGGATTTTTATAAACCCTTTTGCATCACTACCTGTCCATGCATTATTCATTTCACCATATTGCCCGAATGTGGATTGCATCAAGTCATATGGCGATGAGATACCTTGTATGTAAAACCTGTATGGCGCTAAGTGAACTGTTACACTCCCGCTCACAGTCTTCTGACTAGAGTCTAAAAACTGCTCAATGTCTCTCATCACTGGATCGAGATATTGACCTTCATGCATCATATCACCATACCAGGAGGAAATTTGATCCTTAAGCTTTAACTGACTTTTTGAGAGCACATGTTTTTCAAGCGCATGATGTGATTTTATTAAGATCAATGCGGCTGGAGCTTCAAAACCTACACGTCCTTTTATCCCAATAATGGTATCTCCAACATGAATATCACGTCCAATTGCATAAGCTCCCGCTATTTCATTTAGTTGACCAATTATGGCAATGGGATCACCCATTGAGCCATTAAAGGCAACTGGTTGCCCTTCCTCAAATGCTATCTCTATTGTTTCGGACCCCTCTTTTTTAAGTTGACTAGGGAATGCATGTTCAGGCAAAAATTGATCTGAGGTGAGGGTCTCCTTACCTCCAACCGAGGTCCCCCATAATCCTTGATTGATGGAATAAATGGATTTCTCCCAATTGTCTGCTACACCATTATTTTTCAAATATTCGATCTCATATTCTCTCGAAAGTTTTTGATCTCGAATAGGCGTGATGATTTCTTTTTCTGGACATATCGTCTGAAAAATAAGATCAAATCGTATTTGATCGTTGCCTGCACCCGTACTTCCATGAGCTAGTGCATCTGCATCAATCTTCTGGGCATATTCGGCAATCGCGATTGCTTGAAAAACACGCTCAGCACTTACCGAGAGCGGATATGTATTATTCTTCAATACATTCCCAAAAAGAAGATACTTCACTCCCTGATCGTAAAATTGATTCTGTCTATCTATAAATTCATAGCTTGACACGCCAAGTTCAATGGCTTTTTTTTCAAGCTTTATTCTATCAGAAGCACTGAAACCACCAGTATTTACAGTAACTGCATGTACCTCATAACCAAGCTCTTCAGTTAAATATTTGGCACAATAAGAGGTATCTAAACCTCCACTAAATGCTAAGACTACTTTCATAAAATGTTATATTTTTTGATCATACGCTTCTTTTTTATCTTCATGAAGCGTTCATAGATTTTTGATTTTTTCATGAAATTCCATGAGCTATTCTCAGTCTCCTGAGGATCAAATTGCATTGCCGTACACATGCAATTGGCTTTGTTTTTACTCAGAAGAATTTCGTAATTGACGCAACTTTTGCAACCATCCCAGAAAAGTTCATCCTTGGTCAACTCACCGTATGTTACTGGCAAATAGCCCAACTCTGAATTGATTTTCATCACTGGTAATGATGTGGTAAGACCGAAGAGTTTAGCATTCGGGAAAAGCACTCTGGAGTGCTCGAAGGCCTTTTTTTTGATTTTGGTTGCAATACCAGTAGATCGAAATTGATGTTTGACTATTAACCCGGAATTCGCAACATATTCTTTGTCCCCCCAGGATTCGATATAGCAAAACCCAACAAGTTCATCAGATGAAAGGGCCAATATTGCTTTGCCTTCATCAATTTTCTTACGGATATACGCTGGTGTTCTTACTGCAATTCCAGTCCCTCTTTGTTGAGCGCTGACAGCAATAAGATCGCAGATTTCTTCTGCATACTTTTTGTGTATAGGTGATGCCACCTTAACAATAACCTTAGCCATTGTTAGTAAAATTTAGATTGAAAAAAACGAGAAAATGCGTTGGAGAACGGTCACCACGTGGGTGACACTAAACTATAATACAGGCCTTAGCCTGGCCGGAACTGGCCTAAAAAATCTGGGTACTATAGTGCTTGTGTTAAACAATTTTCGTTTGTCGTTATGCAAAGGTTTGATAAAAAAATCGAGCTAAAAAAATTTTTTTTGAAAAAAATTTGGAGAAACCAAAATTCCTATTCTACGTTTGCATCATCAAATCGATAAGGTATCGATTTATAAAGAAGTGCCGAGAGACAGGCTCTATGACGCACTAGCAACCCCCCGAAAATCGGAACGGTGCTAATTCCTGAAATATAAATTGATTGCTATGAGACAATTCAAAAATTTCAGCACAAAAGTATCGGGTTTCTTAACTCGAAAGTCTTCGTTTATCTACTGCGCAAACGCAGGTAGGTGTTGCTGTTTCAGCTGTTGTTAATTCCTATTTGATCCATCCAGGGTTTGTGATCATCTTAAGACATGGTGCGTCCATGACTGGAAAAATCCATTCGTACATCTGAAATATTCAGTTAGATACGATAAATCCATCCAATAATTAAGTCATATCAAAAATGATTCATTCAAGAAACTGAGTGCCATTTTTCACAAATAAGTAAGTTGAAAAATTGCTACTCAAAAAAATATTACAATTATGTCACAAGAATTAAAATACGAAACACTACAACTTCACGCGGGACAAGAAATTGACGAGACGACTCGTTCGCGTGCAGTGCCCATCTATCAAACAACATCATTCACTTTCAAGGATTCTGAGCACGGAGCTAATCTATTCGGACTTAAAGAATTTGGGAATATATATACCCG
>CAZWLS010000140.1:0-9982 GCA_964634415.1 uncultured Roseivirgaceae bacterium
TAATTGAAAAATAAATATCATGTCTACAGTTGAGTTCGATTCTAAATTTGATTTCGAAGAGGCAATGGCAGCAAATTCATTATGTCCTGCCACCAGCGGAAACTCAATCGTATAGATTTTGGCATTCTTATCTGCCCTTACTTTTTGGACTTGGGGTTCTAAAGAAACTCTACGCCCATTGTGAAAAAGTCTTACTTCTTTGATACCTCCTCCCATATCCTCAGCTTTGAGATACAATTTTGCAGTTTCGTTTTGCACCAAACCCGACAGCTTTAAAACTGGTGGAGGATCTTGCTCAAGAATTTTACCCATTGACTTCTTACCTGCCCGGTTAGAACTAAAAATATCCTCCACCAGACCTGGCACATAAAATTCATCCATTAATTGATCTGCGCCTATCGCCTCCATACCTCTTACAAAATGAATGTTGGAAACAGCATCATCAGTCGCATCAAAATAGCCATCAGGAGTTTTCACCATCCAGTCATTTTTCCCAATTTGAATGTGCTCAAATAGTTCTTTGTTTGCATCCAAATCCCAAAATTTAGTGACTCCATCCACATCAGATGTCATCATTAAATTATTTGAAATATCTACCCCATTAATCGCTGCCTGATGCCCCGAAAGGGTGTTTTTTATTTCCCCACTGCTTTTATCCCAAAAGTTGATCATTCGATCTGCACCAACGGAAACAATTTGATCATCAACTATCAATCCCTTGAACACTGGTTTATTCGCGTAGATCCTATTTTTAATCAACCCGCTGTACAAATCCCATAGTATTACCGTACCATCCCAACTCGTTGATAGTATTTCATTTCCTTCTACTTGTACAGAAGTAACATTGTCTGTGTGTCCAATAAATTCTTTTGCAAACCTCTTAGTTTCGATTTCATAGAGCTTCAAAGACTTATCTAACATACCGAGAACCAGGTATGCATCATTATCTGTAAAATCCAGTGAATATGTCGATGCACCTTCATTATAAAAGTAATTGTACCGTTCCCAAGTTGAAGTATTCCATAGACTCACAACACCGTCCCAGGCAGCACTGGCTAGCCATTTCCCATTGTTGCTCAAAGCGATATCGAAAATGGGTTCTCGATGTGCATTAATCGTTTGTACGATTTTGCCGGAACCTTCTTCCCATATAATAATCTTTCCATCCCCTCCTCCAGTTGCAATTAAACCTTCTCCAATCCGCTCAAAACAAAGAATTCCTTTTTCATGACCTAAGTACTCCATTTCAATAGACGCTCCTTTCACATCCCATTTTCTGGCCTTATTTCCAGTTTTACCAATGAATATGGACTTATCCTCAAGACTCCTAGCTGATTTATATTTAACCCATTTAGCTATGTAATGCTGCCAATAATTGCCAAGGTCGTAGTCCAAGCCAGTACTTGACTTATTTAAAATCCCGTCATAGCGTCTTATCTCCTTACCTTGAAAGTCTGTCACCAACACAAACTTGTCAATAGCTATAATTATTTGATCCTCGATTGGATGAAATGAGGCTTCACTTATTTCTCCATTTGCGCTCCACTTGTTGATAAGATCTCCAGATTTATTGGAAAAAAGAAAGACAGAATCTTCATCAGAGGCCAGGAAATATTTACCGTTACTACTGAATTCTACTCCAGAAATATCTTTGAATTCCTTCTCACCTTCCCAAAGTTTAGCTCCGCTTGTTAGATCATATTTTGTAAAGGTTGTTCCGTTGGATAGCTTAAGCATCTCATCGTTATTAAATGCTGTTAGCGTTCCACATCCTCCACACCATCCTGATTCTGGCTTAAAATCATGCACCAAAGACCAATCATCAATACGATAAATCTTTGCTGAACGGTTGTCCTCACCCACCGCGAGATACTTATCATCCGGGCTAAATCTAACATTCACACCATATCCTACACCTCTATCCGAATTTGCTTTAATTTTCTTTTTGAGGCTATAATCATTGGTGTTAAAAATTGATATTGAATCCGCGTAGCTTCCGACAGCTAATAATTTTCCATCAGCGCTAAACGCTACCGATGTTACATACTCTCTAAACTTATCACTTTGCCATAACCACTCACCCGTTGTTACATCCCATACACCAACAGTCCCATCAGCACTGCTAGTTGCTAGCTTGTTTTTATGAAGTGAAAATTCGTTTATCGTATGATCGTGTCCAATGAGTGAACGTATTTCTTTGCCGGAAACAGCATCCCATATTTTAACTGTTTTATCTCGACTTGCTGAAATTAGGTATTTACCATCCGTAGTAATCTTAGCTGATTTCACTACTTCACCATGACCTTTTTGGATTACTGCCTGAAATGACTGAGCCCCTGCAAAGCAGAGGCTCAAAGTAAATATTATATAGTACCCTAGTCTCAAAACTTAACTTTTTAAATGAGAAGTCCACACGGGTATTTGGGAATGGTTTACCACATTTTCAGCAATACTTCCTGCCAGAAAATGTCCTACACCTTTTCGTTGATGAGTCCCCAAAGCAATCATATCCGCATCAATATCTTCTGCATACAATACAATTCCGTCCTCCTCTGTTCTGTAATTATATATATCTATGCTGTAATTATCAATACCATACTTTTCTGCGAAGTCTTTCATTTGTCTCGTATCATGTCTGGTAGACGTAAAACTTGCCGGAGTATTAATTTTCACTATGTTTAGCTTGGCATCAAATACCCTTTGTAGGTCCTTTACTTCGCTAACGAAATCGTCATCTGTGTTTTGAAAATCTGAAGCAAATACGATTTGTTCGATTGGTTCTAGCTCACACTTGTCTTGAACTGTGATTACCGGGCAAGATGCTTTTCTAACAATTTTTTCCGCATTAGATCCTATAAGGAATTCATCAAGCCCTTCCGATCCTTCAGTGCCAACCACAAGAAGGCTAGCTTTTTCTTCTACTATTTGATCTATAATGGTGTTGAATGGGTTTCCTAATTGAATCTTCGTTGTAATTTTTTCATTGGCGTATTTCGCATTTGAAACAACTTCACTCAACTTTTTTTGAACAATCTCATACATTTTCTTAATGTATAGTTGTTCCATCGGGTCCATATCTTGAATCCCTAAAGTTTTAAACGAATCAGCAGTTGGATGTTCTATGACATTAATCAACATGATTTCGCTATCAACTTTATGAGCAATCTGACATGCCAAATCCAAAGCATGTTCTGATACTTCTGAAAAATCGTAAGGGACTAGTATTCGTTTCATAATCGGGTCGTTTTATACGATCCAATTTAGAGAAAATCGATACTCATATTATTTATTTGACAAAAGTCATACTCAATCCAATCATTTGTCAATCAGGTAGTTATATAAGACCTAGCCCAATCGAAAAAAGTATAGAGAATAAGAATGTAGAGATGGCCATCTGCTTGAGGTACGGATCTAATTCATTTAGAGGCTTCCCGCTAACAGCTTTAATATTTTTAAAGAAAAGCAAATTGATAACCACGAATATGAGTGGCCAGTATGATTGGAAATTTAGCAATACAAAAACAACAGATGTGATCATTCCTCCTTGCAATAAAATCGCATGATATACCACTGCTTTCCTTCGCCCCAATCGTACAGGTATAGACTGCTTACCTGCAGCTTTATCGGTTTCTATGTCTCGTATGTTATTGACATTTAAAACTCCGACACTAAACAAGCCTAGAGAGGTAGCTGGGAGCAAAACCATCAAGTTTAGTTCTTGTACCTGTAAATAATATGTACCAAAGACTAGAACGATACCAAAGAAGATAAATACGAATATGTCACCAAAGCCTACATAACCATAAGGATTTTTACCAACTGTATATTTTATAGCGGCTATAATTCCAATCAAGCCTATTCCAAGAAAAATTAAAGCTGAAAACCAGTCGTTGGGAAAGGCCAGCTTGATTAAAACGGTTCCAGAAATGAATGCAAGAAAGCCAAACACCAACATAGCTCGTTTCATGGCTTGTGGCGTAATCTTACCAGAACTCACCATTCGCTCCTCACCTTTTCTTTCATCATCGACACCAGAAAATGCATCTCCGTAATCATTGGCTAGATTGGATAAGATCTGCAAAAGAATCGCAGTAAGTAAAGTCAAAGTGGCAATAATAAAATTAACGCCCACTTGATTAGCTGCAATAGATATACCTACCATCCAACCTGAAATAGCCAGTGGTAATGTTCTTAATCTAAAGGCTTTGATCCAAGATTTCATATCACATACGTTCAGGAACTTCGATACCCAATAGACTCATTCCTTGTTTGATCAATTTTGCAGTCATCGAAGATAGTGCTATACGAAAAGCTAATGTGTCTTTATTCGATTCATTAAAAATAGGTACCTCCTGATAAAATCCATTGTAGTCTTTTGCAAGATCATATACATATTGAGCAATAACAGCAGGCGAGTATTCTTTGGCTGCTTCTCTTAATGCCTTGGCATACTCAGTAATTCTGAAAATCAAATCAACCTCTCTTTTGTTTAATTCTCCCACCTCAGTAGGATTAAATGTCGACTTAACTTCCAATGACTTACCTCTACGCAAGATTGCAGAAATTCTTGCATGAGTATACTGAATAAATGGACCAGTGTGTCCTTGAAATTCGATTGACTCCTGCGGATTGAAAAGCATTCGTTTCTTTGGGTCAACCTTAAGCAGAAAATACTTTAGTGCCCCCAGTCCGAGTGTTTTATATAATTGTTCTGCTTCTGCATTGTCCATCCCTTCGATTTTGCCCAGTTCTCTTGTATGCTTTTCGGCAGTATTAAACATTTCCTGAAGCAAATCATCAGCATCTACTACCGTCCCTTCTCTCGATTTCATCTTACCGGAAGGAAGATCTACCATACCATATGAGAGATGATAAAGTCCTTCTGCATAAGATCTTCCCAATTTCTTCATGATTGCAAAAAGTACCTTGAAGTGGTAATCTTGTTCGTTTCCAACTACGAATACAGACTTATCAAACGGAAAGTCTTTGTGCTTCATATCACAAGTACCCATATCCTGGGTCATGTATACTGCAGTACCATCTCCTCTTAAAACCAACTTCTCATCCATCCCTTCATCTGAAAGATCAACCCAAACAGATCCGTCATCTTTTTTAAAGAAAACCTCCTTTTTTAGTCCTTCTTCCACTAGCTCCTTGCCTAACAAATAGGTATTGGATTCTTTGTACATGGTATCAAATTCGATTCCCATGGTTTTGTAGGTTTGATCGAATCCTTCGTACACCCATCCATTCATCTTCTCCCACAATCCTACGGTCTCTTGATCACCACCCTCCCACTTTTGGAGCATTTCTTGAGCCTCTTTTATTGAAGGCGCTTCTTTTTTTGCAATCTCAGGATCAACACCATTATCAACCAATTCGTTGATTTCTTCTTTATACATTTGATCGAACTTCACATAGTACTTCCCAATCAAATGATCACCTTTCATGCCCGCCTCTACCGGTGTCTCATTATTGCCCATCTTCTGATATGCTAGCATCGACTTACATATATGCACACCTCGATCATTAACAAGATTTACCTTCTTAACATCATATCCATTTGCTGCTAATATTCGTGCCGCAGAGTCTCCAAGAAAGTTGTTTCTCAAATGGCCTAAGTGAAGAGGCTTGTTCGTGTTTGGTGAGGAAAACTCAACCATAACTTTTTTACCATTATCAGGCAGCGTACCCGTAAAGTTTTCAGCATCTATACTACTTAATGTTTCCACCCAAGTATGATCTGATATCTCCAGGTTCAAAAACCCCTTTACTACATTATAATTTGCAACAAAGTCAGTGTTATCCTTAAGCCAATCTCCAATCTGTGCACCTGAATCTTCAGGCTTTCCTTTTGTGACTTTTAAATATGGAAAAACCACGAAGGTATAGCTACCTTCAAATTCCTTACGAGTAGGTTGAAGGCTTATCTGCGGAGCAGGTAGCTCGTGGTTATAAAGTTTGGTAAAAGCCTCTGATATAGCTTCTTGTATTTTCTTGTCCAGCATTTCTAGCTCGATTCTTTATTTCTTCGGATTAAAAATTTCTGCCATCATACATCTAGCACTACCGCCTCCAAGCTTCTCTATGGTATGAATATCACTGTGCACTAGCTTACCATGATTAGAGAGTCTATTTTTTTGCTCATCATTCAATGAATTATAAGCGGCTGAAGACATTACGACAAGGCGTTGATCATTGCTACCCAATACTTGAAGCATATTGCCAGCAAATTGTTCTTTTTGTTCCTCGGTTATTTCAATAACTTCTTTACCAGTTGCTTCTAGTTCTGAAATAAGATTGGTACGCTCATCTATATTATCAATACTATCTAAACAGACCAAGCCAAATTTTTCACCTAGACACATCATTACATTCGTATGATAGATTGGCAAACGCTTACCTTGGACAGTTTGCAGCGCATGAAACTTTACTGCCTTATATCCTGCTTCCTCGCAAAAATCATCCAATACTTCTGGCATAGTTCTCTCGGATATTGCAGCATACGCAATCTTGTTTGTCGATCTAGCAACAGGCTGCCAGTACCTTCCAGAAACGCATCTTTTTCCTCCCATTGAGTGAAGCTGATCACTTCTCCAATCGAAAATGATTGCTTCAAACCATCGATAATGTCTTCTCTCCGCTCAACTCTTCTATTTTCAGCATACATAGGATAGAGACGCAGTTTCCCATCTTCATGAAAAGAAATCCAGTTATTGGGGAAAATAGAGTCTGGAGTTGCCGGCTCGGGCGTATCATCAAAAACAGTCACATTCACTCCTTCGGCTCTTAACACCTCAACAAATTGATCAAATTGATCAAGTGCCTGTTTCTGAATCTGATCACTGGTTGCGTTCGCTTCACTTTTTTGATAATAATTGTTGACCGCAGTTTGCTCGTTCATACGGAACGCGATTGGCCGAATCATCATCAGGTCGTTGGTAATTTGATTACTCATAAGTTCTTCTCAATGGCATAGTGGAACATCTAAGCAAGCCTTCCATTTTGGCAGTCTCACGGTATTCAACTTCTTCAACATTCAACCCCCACTTTCTAAGCTGATCATTTAGTCGTACAAAACTGCTATCTGAAATCACTACCTCTGGGCTTATTGAAAAGAAGTTTGAATTCATCTCATACATTTCATCTTTAGTGATTTCAAATACATTGTTCTCTCCAAAGTAATCCACTAGAAACTTTACGTCTTCTGGATTTTTGAAACCACCACGATATATCACAGCTTTGTCTTGCCCTACCGGCTGAAAGCAACAATCAAGGTGCAAAGCATTTTCACGAGGGTCATCATCAGATTTCACAAGCTCAAATGCTTTGATTTTATATTCCGAGAAGTTTCTTTTCAAATACTCAACAGCAGCTTCATTTGTTCTCGATACCGTATACTTTTCAAAATCTTCTTCTCTCGAATACCCAACAAAAATGTAATCTTTCCAAGGCATGATGTCTCCACCCTCCATTCTTTCGTGCTCGTCTGGAAGTAATACCTCATCCACCTGATCTATAATATATTGAATGCCGTCAGATTCCAATTTTCTTTCGGGTGTTACGCATGGCACTACTAGCTTACCTCCAATAACAAAAGCAATGTCTCTGGCAAAAATTTGATTTAATCCTTCAATATTTTCTGGCCTATAAACCTTCACCCCATGTTTTTCGAAGACTTTAGCAACTTGAGTCATTTCTTTAACCAGATCACGCTCTTTAGGGAAAGTTCCGGCTAATATGTGTTCCTTGGATTTTGGATCATACGTCTTTTCAATATTCGGGACGCCTCCCATACTATCCGCTATTCCTAAAATAACTGCTTCTAGGGGGGCTGTTTCGTCAAGTACTTTTACGGTGATCATGTTGTTGAAAAATTCACGCAAAATTAACCTTTAAATTCATGGTTTCCGCCTTGCTATTGAAACTATTCAACTTCCCAATGAATGTATTTTGGTAAAATCATAAATCAAACTTCTTTTGCTTTTAAGAATCCTGATTTTAATTGATAATTGTACCGAATTTTTTCTAGTCGCCAATGAGAAAATATGCTGACCTAATCGACCAAACTTTTCATTTTCCAACTGATGAGTTCAAAGTTGAAAACGATTGTCTTCATTTTAATGGAGTGAATCTCCTAGAGATCATAAAGGAATACGGTACACCATTGAAGTTGAGCTATCTTCCAAAGATTGAGCAAAACATCAAGTATGCTTATGAAATATTTGAAAATGCTATTAAGAAGAACAATTACGATGGATCCTATACGTACGCATATTGTACAAAAAGCTCACATTTCAGGTTTGTGGTGGAGGAAGCGCTATCAAACAAAGCGCACATAGAAACATCTTCTGCTTATGATATTCCTATTGTTCGAAGCATGGAGAAAGCTGGTAAGCTTACAAAGGATCATTACATAATTTGCAATGGGTTCAAAAGACCACTATACCTTCAAGAAGTAACAGCATTATTAAATTCAGGCTACAAAAACTGCATCCCAATCCTAGACAATTTAAATGAGCTCTCATTCTATAAGAAAAACACTCAGGATGAATTTAAAATAGGGATTCGAATTGCAGCTGACGAAGAACCAAACTTTGCCTTTTATACTTCTCGCTTAGGGATAAGATATCGCGATATCATCCCCTATTATAACGATGAGATAAAAGATTCGAAGGCTAAGCTGAAGATGCTTCATTTCTTTATAAATACAGGAATAAAAGATTCCGCTTATTATTGGAGTGAACTAAGCAGGTTTATCTACAAATATTGCGAACTCAAGAAAATTTGCCCTGAACTAGATACAGTAGATATTGGCGGTGGTTTTCCTATCAAGAATTCATTACACTTTGAATATGATTACGAATACATGGCTGATCAAATTATTCAAAACATTCAGTGGATTTGCAAAAAGAACCATGTTCCCGTACCCAACATATTCACCGAATTTGGGAGCTTTACTGTTGGAGAAAGTGGCGCTACCATTTATTCTGTACTTGATCAAAAACTTCAAAATGACAAAGAGCTTTGGTACATGATGGATGGGTCTTTCATTACACATATGCCCGACGTTTGGGGAATGAATGAAAAGTTCATCATGCTCCCTGTAAACCACTGGAAAAGTCCATATCATAGAGTTAACCTAGGCGGTCTAACCTGCGACAGTATGGACTACTATGACTCAGAGGCTCATATTGGCGAAGTTTTCCTCCCACAATTCGATAAGAATGAAACACTCTACTTTGGATTTTTCCATACTGGAGCATATCAAGAATCATTGGGCGGCTATGGTGGAATTCAGCATTGCCTAATTCCCGCTCCGAAGCACATTATAATTGATAAGGATGAGATCGGGAACGTTTCGCATGAATTATTTGCTCCAGAACAAGAGAGCGATGCCATGATGAAAATTTTAGGATATTAACCATTGTTAACCTTCAATTTCATCTTGCGTTTATCAATTCCATATATTTTTGAAGATCAATCCAATTTAGGAATCAACTAATGTCTAAAAATCTGGTTGTCATACCTACTTACAACGAACGTGAAAATATCCGAGACATCATCACTGTCGCACGGGTAATCTCTCCTTCATTCGACGTTTTGGTTGTAGATGATGGGTCACCTGATGGCACTGCAGAAATTGTAAAAGAAGAAAAAGAAAAAGCTTCTGATAGAATTTTTCTAATCGAGCGCGAAGGTAAATTGGGTCTTGGAACAGCCTATATTACTGGTTTCAAGTGGGCACTTGATCACGGGTACGATTATATATGTGAGATGGATGCTGATTTTTCCCATGATCCCAACGACCTTATTAGACTGCTTGAAGCCTGTGAAAATGGCGCTGATGTAGCTATTGGAAGCAGGTATGTTACAGGGGTTAATGTTGTGAATTGGCCTATGGGTAGGGTGTTGATGAGCTACTTCGCCAGTTTCTATGTTCGACTAATCACCGGAATGCCGTTTAGAGATAGTACTGCTG
>CAZWLS010000141.1:0-9952 GCA_964634415.1 uncultured Roseivirgaceae bacterium
AGATCATTCCTGTCATCGGCTCTGTAGGTATCTTCAACAATGGAAGCATTGAACTTTCATATGTTCCATACTTTCCATGAAGGTCTTTATTTAGAGGCTTATACCCACCAGCTTTCTGATCAAATTGATAGTCGGAAAGCGCGATTAATCTGGCAGTAATCTTAAAATTGGTTGCCCCTTTCGGGCTTTTAAATGTTTTCTCAGGCACAAAAGCTGGGAAATGAAGGATCACCTGTCCTCTTTGAGACCCTGGCTTCACAAAATACTTTGCTCCAAATATCTTTTCGTAAGGTGCTTTAGAGTTAAACTCAAATCCATTTAACAGATGTCCGTGCTTACTCAGGAATAATGGACGAGTCCCAGTCTTGCCCTCTTCCATCTTCGCAAGATTTCTGAACTGAGCAGTTAATTTCCCAGAAACATAAGTTTCGCAAATTTCTGACATCCCTGTTGACAATGACTGTCTTAAAGTCTTTGCCATCATGGAAGCCACTCCAAATTCCTTTTGATTATTTCTAAGCTCTTTATATGATGCTTTCGTCTTGATTTGCCTCGCAGTAGGTCCTCCCTTTTTTGCTATGATCTCTCGATCGATTCCTTTTAGTTTATATCTTCTGTATCCTTTTGGAAGTTCCATTTCAACTGGAGTTCGTGGCGAATCTTTCATTATGCTGGTTAGGTTTTAGATTGAAATTAGTTCACTCGCTTTGGTTAAGGGCTGATGAAGATAGTGAATTGACCCGTAACAACAAAATTTTAGATTCAGGAATACCTTAATGAAACCAAATGCTAACCCCTGAAAACTATACACTTATGAAACAGCCTTTACAGAAATTCCTTATAACGTAATTACACTTTAATTTTTTTACTATTCCGAGTTGCTTTAGTTTCGATTGCAGTAGAAAATTCTGAACAGATGAGATTTTTAAAAATTTTACTCCTGATTGTTTTTGTTGCATGTCAACAATCACAAGTATATACGCCCAAAGAACCTGAGGTTGGACCTTTAGGTGAAAAAGTGATGATTTCCTCTGCACATCCATTAGCCACAAAAGTTGGTGTTGAGGTTCTTAAAAATGGTGGCAACGCATTTGATGCTGCTTTAGCTGTCAAGTTTGCTCTTGCCGTTGTATTTCCTAGAGCGGGAAATATAGGTGGTGGTGGATTTGCTGTCTGGAGAATGAATGATGGAGAAGTAGGAGCACTAGACTTCAGAGAGAAAGCACCCTATACAAGTAGTAGAGACATGTACTTGGATGAAGAAGGTAACGTGATAGACGGCCTGAGTCGAAAAGGTCACAAAGCTGCCGGTGTACCAGGGTCTGTAGACGGCATTTTGAAAATGCATGAAAAGCATGGTAGTAAACCGCTGCAAGAACTCATACAACCGGCTATTAGCCTTGCCTATTACGGATTCTCAATTACCCAAGATCAAGCAGATGAATTCAATGAAAAACGAGAAGTTTTTGCTGAGATAAATGGTGATGATTTTTTCCTTGTTAAAGAACAACCGTGGCAAGCTGGAGACACTATAAAGTTTACTGAACTCGCAAGTACACTTACTCAAATAAGAGATAGGGGTCGAGAAGGTTTCTATGGAGGCATTGTTGCCGACCAAATTGTGAAGGAGATGCAAAGAGGTGGGGGCTTAATTTCAGAAGAAGACCTTAAAGACTATTCCTCAAGATGGAGGGATCCCGTAACAGGAATGTACCGTGGACACAAAGTTATCTCAATGTCACCTCCATCAAGTGGAGGAATTGCCTTGATACAACTACTACAAGGAGCAGAGCAGTATAATATCTCCGAGATGGGACATAATAGCGCTGAGACCATCCACCTTCTAACAGAACTTGAACGTAGGGTTTATGCAGACAGAGCAACTCACTTAGGAGACCCAGATCATTATGATGTTCCTCAGGACATGCTTCTAAACCCAACGTACAACAAAAATCGATTTTCGAATATTTCATTAGACAAGAAAACTGATTCACAAAATATAAAAGAAGGTGAAGTAGAAATTATAGAAAGCGTAGAAACCACTCATCTCTCTGTTGTGGATGCTGAAGGTAACGCTGTATCGCTTACCACAACCCTGAATGCATTCTTCGGATGTAAGGTATATGTGCGAGGAGCGGGCTTTTTCCTAAACAACGAGATGGATGATTTTAGTGCTAAACCTGGCGTCCCAAATATGTTTGGATTAGTTGGAGGTGAAGCCAATGCAATTCAACCTGAAAAAAGAATGCTGAGCAGCATGACCCCAACAATTGTGGAAAAAGACGGTAAGTTGAAAATGGTAGTTGGGACTCCGGGTGGTTCGACCATAATAACATCTGTCTTTCAAGCTATAATGAACGTGATTGATCACGGAATGAGTATGCAGGATGCTGTCAGTGCTACTCGGACGCATAGCCAATGGTTGCCAGACAAAATTCTAATAGAAGAACGTCCAATCGATCCTAAGGTGATTGAAGAACTTGAAAAGCTAGGTCATTCAATTGAGAGCAGAAAATCATGGGGACGTATGGATTGCATCCTTGTAAGAGACGATGGCATGCTTGAAGGTGGCGCTGACTATACCAGAGGTGATAATTATGCAGAAGGATTCTAACAACAAATAACTAAAGATGAAAAAACTATTGTACTCACTATCTGCGCTATTAATAAGCGCTTCTACCTTTGCTCAATATGAAATCAAGCCTGTAAAAGGTTACAGTGATAATATTGGAAATATGGTAGCCATGTTGGACGATCTGAAAAGCAGAGTAACCAGCAGTGTTTCAAATCTTAATCAGAAGGAAACAGACTTTTTACTAGACGAAAATGCGAATCGTATTGGAGCTATGATCATGCATCTTGCAGCTACAGAGGTATATTATCAAAAGTACACTTTTGAAGGACGACAATTCAATGAAGAAGAGAATGAAAAATGGGGAGCTGCATTGAGTCTTGGGGATGCAGGAAGAGAAAATCTTGTTGGAAAACCAATATCGTATTATCTGGAAATCTGGGATGAGGTGAGAGCCAAAACAAAAGAGCTATTGAAAGAAAAAGATGATAAGTGGTTTGCGAAAAAAATAGGTGGAATGAATAATCACTGGGCTTGGTACCATGTGATGGAACATCAAGCAAATCACATGGGACAAATACGTTTGATTTTAAGTAGAATTAATTGATTTAAAAATGAATAGAAATAAACAAACATATATAGCAAGCCTACTATTGATAGGAGTATCTATTTATTTGATACTTGAGTATCCAAACTCCGGAAAATATAGCATGATAGCAGGTGCTGTTATGCTCATTGGAATCATACTGAATTACGTGGCATACTCAGGAAAGAAATAGCACTACATCACTAGAGCTGCGCTGCCCAGAATGGCCGCATCATTTAAAGGAAGTCCAGATCTCATGATCTGGATTTTGTTTCTGTAAAGGTTGTGCACATTGGCCTCCAATGTTTTTTTCAGTGAAGGAAAAAAGAGATCGCTTGCTTTAGCAATTCCACCAAAGAAAATAATCGCTTCAGGACTTGTGTAAGTAGCCGCGTCAGCCAACTTTAACCCAAGCCACTCTCCTGTCTTTACAAAAGTTTCTCTTGCAAACTCATCGCTAGCCTCAGCCTTCATTGCAATTTCCTGTGGGGTATTTACTTTCCCTACTCCAAAGTCATGATAGGTTTCGAGTAACCCTCTAATCGAAACATAAGCCTCGAGGCATCCATTCCGACCACAGGTACAGTCTCTTCCACCAGGCACCACTACTGCATGGCCTAACTCTCCTGCGAATCCATCATGTCCATAGATTACATTACCCCCAGAAACAATTCCACTTCCCAACCCTGTACCCAAAGTGATAAGAATGAAGTCATTCATTTCCTTGGCAACGCCAAATTGCTTTTCACCAATAGCAGCAGCATTTGCATCGTTGGTTAATACTGATTTACAGTTCAATTTATCCTCGATATATGCCGCCACTTCATGTACTTCTTTCCATGGCATATTCGGCGCATATTCGATTGTGCCGTTATAATAGTTGCCATTTGGAGCACCAATTCCTATCCCCTCAAGACTTACATTATGTCTTTGTTTTAGCGCTTTAATTTCATCAGCAATAGCATCCAGAAATGATTCAATAGGTCCGGATGCATATCCTTCAATTAAAATAACTGAACGATCCACTATTTCACCTTCCTCGGAAACCAATCCAATGGTGGTACTGGTCCCACCGATATCCATGCCTATATAATGTTTCATGAACTAGTGTTTATAACCTTTCCATCCATACCATGCAATGTAGACAAAGCAAACTATGGTGATTAGGAATGAATTATGGAGCCCGATAGAACTATCAGCCATAAGTCCCTGCAATGGAGGAATCAAAGCACCTCCCACAATTGCAGCTACAAGCACTCCAGATCCTTTACTAGTTAAAGGCCCTAAATCCGCAATGGCCAATGTGAAAATATTACTCCACATGATTGACAAGAACAACCCTGTACCTATCAATAGCCACATTGCCACATATCCAGATGAGACACTAAAAGCAAGCATCAATATCACACATGCAATCGCCGCAACTCTTAATAATTTATGACTGCTGATAAATTTCAAAATATACGAACCTGCCAGACGACCAACCATCAATCCTCCCCAATAAAAAGGCAAGTAACGCGCACCAATTTCTCGAAACTTGGCAATTTGATCCTTCTCTTCTATTAAGCCAGCAATGTAACCTTGGAACTCCGGCAGAGCAGGAAAGATATTTTCGCTTAGATAAATAACAAGAAATGAAGCAATAGTCACCTCCGCTCCTACATACAAGAATATCGCAGCAGCACCTTTTACCAGATGAGGTTTCTTCCACACACTTTCTTCACTTGTATTTGACTCCTCGGTTTCAACAACCTCTGGCAATTCAAGGAATCGAAAAATTATAGCTAACAACAAGAGCAGCGCACCCAATATCAAATACGGCATTTGTACTGCCTCAGCTTGTTCCGATGAAGACAAGCCTGCAAGTCCTCGAAGAATAAAATAGCTTCCCGCTAATGGAGCAATCATCTTTGCTACACTATTAAACCCTTGAGCTAGATTCAATCGATTTGAGGCCTTTTCTGGCTCACCCAATCTCGCAACATATGGATTAGCTGCAACCTGAAGTAATGTTACTCCTGACGCAAGTACAAAAATTGCTCCGAGAAAAAGTGGGTATGATATAATGGCAGCCGCAGGATAAAACAGCCAACTACCAACAGCCATGATTAGCAAGCCAACGATAATTCCTTTGTGATATCCAATTTTATTTAAGAGCCACGAAGAAGGAAGACTCACACAGAAAAATGCGATAAAGAATGCAAATTGAACTAAAGCCGCTTGAAAATTCGACAGCGAAAACAACCCTTTCAAATAGGGAATAAGTGCTCCATCAAGTTCAGTTAGAAACCCCCAGGTAAAGAAAAGAAGCAGCATGTAAAACATGCTGGCACCATACTGTCTATTGGCCATTTAAATAAGATTTTGCATCTATCAATTCATTTTTACCATCTACCATTTCGGCGTAGTTGAAACCAGGATGAATGGCGTAGGCTCCTGTATTTCCAGCGATATCCATTGCTAAATATCCAACCTGAAATTCTTTGTAGTTAAGCTTATCGACAATACGTTGAATAGCCTCCTCGCATGCTTCCTGAGCTGTAGCTCCTTGACGCATGAGCTCGACAACTAAGAAAGAACCCAACGTCTTCATCATGAGCTCACCCATGCCTGTTGCTGTTGCCGCACCGTAATCATTGTCTACAAACAAACCTGCTCCAATGATTGGCGAATCACCTACTCGTCCATGCATTTTATATGCTAACCCACTAGTGGTACAAGATCCAGATAAATTTCCATTCGCATCCTGGCAAATCAAGCCAATTGTATCATGGTTTTCAACATTAATGATCGGGTTGTATTCTGCTGACTTCAGCCATTCTTGCCATGCTTTTTGGGAGCTCTCGGTCAATAGGTTTTCTTCTGCAAATCCCTGCGCGAGAGCAAATCTCTTCGCCCCCTCTCCCGCCAGCATTACATGCGGCGTGTCATCCATGACTTTGCGAGCCACAGCTACCGGGTGCTTGATGTTTTGCAGGAAGCAAACAGATCCAGCATTTCCTTGATGGTCCATGATACATGCATCAAGAGTAACATTTCCATCTCTATCCGGAAGACCTCCAATTCCGACGGAACTTCCGTTCGGATCAGCCTCTACTACCATCACTCCTTTTTCGGCACCGTCAACTGCGCTCCCACCTTCGCCCATCACACGAAGAGCTTCTTCATTGGCTTCCAATCCATGTACCCATGTGCTCAAAGCTTTAGGCTTTTTCGATCTCACCAATTGCTGTTGTTCCGTTTTGGTTTCTGCACACGCTGCTCCTACCAATCCGACACCAGCCGCACTTGCTATGGAGTTTTTAATAAATTTTCTTCTGGTACTCATAATCAGTTGATTACAATTTCATCAGCAAAAATCCATGACTTCCCTCCAGCTCCTTTATGGTCTGGAGGACACTCGCCACGATTTTTGGCTACAATTTTTATATAGCGACCAGTAAATGGTCTATTGAAAGTAAAATCCTTCAGGATTGCACCTTTTTCCTTGTATGAAACATCATTTGCTACGGTTTCGAGCTCTCTAAAACTTTCACCATCATCTGAAACAAAAAATTGCACTTCGGTTGGCATAAAAATCCAGGCATTTTCATCTTGTAAGAAACCTATCTTCGCAACCGTATAGTCACCAACTTTACCCATATCTACCACCGCTTCTATATCAATCCCCTCATACCCTTGCCACGAGCCAGTCCTGAAGTCATCACCACCACGGATGAAATCTATCAAGGCCATATCTCCGCCGGCTGTGTAGTGATTAGCATACTCGGTTCCAAGACTAATACTTCGTTGCTCCGGGATTTTATAGAATGAGCTCTTCGCCTTTAGACTTTCCTTACCATCTTTTTCTGCCCAAACATACAAATCGGTAGATCGATCAATAGTGAATGGAACCTCATATTTCTTAGCACTGCCACCTGCTGTAAATGCATAATAAATTTCCGCACCTGAACTTGGAGTTGCGATCGTAATCTGCGTGGACTCCATAAAAGCATGATCTCCACTTAATAGTGCCGGAATTGCGATAGCTTCAGTGTCAATCTTAGATTTTGGTCGATGATCCTTGCTAGTCCCAAAATCTGAAGGCTCGGACTGCATTTCAAACGAAAGTTTTCCTCCGCTCAATATATCATCGTGCTCGATGTACGAATAGAGGTATTCGGAATCGTTTAATTGGACGCTATTCACGTAAATATTCTCTTGTGAATTTCCAGGAGCTTCAATGATGAATTGCTTTCCATTTTCCAAGTTAATCGTTGTTCTTTCGAACCAAGGACTACCTAAAATGTAATCTGTACTTCCTGGTGCTACAGAATAAATTCCCATCGCACTCATCACCAACCATGCAGACATCTGACCACAATCTTCATTGCCAGAAAGGCCATCAGGCTGATCAGAATACAATTCGTCCATAATTTGACGTACAAGTTTTTGCGTCTTATCAGGACGGCCAACAAAATTGTATAGGTATGGAATGTGATGACTCGGCTCATTCCCATGAGCATATTGTCCTATCAATCCGGTTATATCTGCCTGCTCACGTCCTTTCGTTTCTGAGTTGGCTTCAAAAATATCGTCGAGCTTTTGCTCCGCGGCTTCATCCCCACCTAGTAATTCAATCCATGTCTCCACGTCTTGAGGAACATAGTAACTATACTGCCAGGAATTTGCTTCCGTATAATTAAAATTGACCTCAGCAGGTTCAAAAGGATAAAACCAGCGATTGTTATTTCTTGCGCGCATAAATCCTGTCGATGGATCGAATACATTCTTATAATTCTGAGCCCGCTGATAATAAACCGATGCTATTTCCGGCTTGCCCATTTGATTTGCCATTTCTGCAATAGTCCAATCGTCATAGGCATACTCCAGTGTTTTGGAGACACTCTCCGCTTCAACATCAGACGGAATGTAACCCGATGATCTAAACTCAGCGATTCCTAATCGATTTTGCATGGAGCTATGTATCATTGACTCCAGAGCCTTTTCCGTATCAAATCCTCCAATACCTTTTACAAAGGCGTCTGCGATAGTTGGCACTGCATGATATCCAATCATACAATCGGTATAATTGCCAGCTAGCTCCCACATTGGTAACCTTCCTCCAAATTCATACTGCTTAATAAAAGTCTTGATGAAATCAGTAGTACGCTCACGCTCAATAATGGTATACAAAGGGTGTGTTGCTCTGTAAGTATCCCAAAGAGAAAAAACAGTATGATTGGTAAAATCTGAATCCTGATGGATTTCTAAATCAGTACTTCGATACCTACCATCAACATCATGATAGAGATTGGGAGCAATCATGGTATGATATAGCGATGTATAGAACACTTCCTTTTGTTGATCACTGCCTCCATCTACGTTGATTTTGTTAAGCTGTGATTCCCAGGCAAGTCTTGCATCCGTTCTAGCATTTTCGAAGTCCCAATCAGGGATCTCGGCGTCTAAGTTCTTTTTAGCACCTTCCTCATCTACAGCGGAGATTGCCACTTTTACTTTGAGTTGATCTCCTTCTCCAAAAGCAAGGGAGGCCTTGATCCCTTGATCACCATCTCCAAACTCCATCGACTGAATGGGTTGATCAAAGATGATTCGGAAGAAAACGTATTGCTTCTGTGCCCATGCCTTGCTATGGCGAAATCCGGTCAACTCATATTCATTGACTTGTATCAACTTAGATTCCAGCACTTGATCTCTATGTGCTAGATCGATAATTACTTGCCGGTCTTTTGCTCCATTGAAATCGTATTGGTGAAAGCCCACGCGTTTGCCAGTAGTTAATTGAACTGCAATATCATCGTCTTCAAGGTTAACAGCATAATAGCCTGGTTGAGCTTTTTCTGTAGATTTCAAAAATGAGGAGCCATAGCCTGGTTCACCATCATAGCCATTATTGTAGAGGGTTTCTCCAGTGTATGGCATCAGCAAAACATCTCCAAAGTCTGGGATGCCCGTTCCGCTTAAATGTGTATGACTAAATCCATAAACCACAGAATCTGTGTAATGATAACCTGAACATCCATCCCATCCTTCTAACCTTGTGTCCGGACTGAGTTGTACCATTCCGAAAGGCATGGTAGCGCCAGGAAAAGTATGGCCGTGACCACCAGTTCCGATGAATGGATTGACATGCTCAAAAGGGGATTTTGGGGTTAGTTTTGAGCAGGAGAAAAGCAAAGCTCCCAGGGTAAAACAGCCTATTACTGCTTTCATTAGGTTTTGTTGTTTCATACGGATCGGAAATTAATGAAAATGGGGATAAGGATGAATAGGGAAATTGTTAAATGGTTGTATTTGAATTTGATGTTTGATTAATCTTCTTTCCCTTTTAAAAACTCCATATAATACTCAATCACTTTCTCCGGCGCCTCGACTTGTGGATAATGACCAATTCGATCCATTGTCCAAATATTTTCTGTAGTAATAATCTCTCGATATCGATCTACCATTACTTGTCCCGAAATAGGATCAACTAATCCATTGATCAACCCCAATGGCTTTTGGAAATTTTGCAAGGCACCAACCCAACGCTCACGATTCTGCACCCGTTCTCGCATATATCGAATAATTAGATGCGCAATTCGATGCCCGTTGCCTCTGGAAACCAATCGCCAGTATGTTTCTAATTCTTCATCGGAAAGTAATGTGTCTGGACCAAAGATCCGACCAAAGCTCTTTTCAAATTTTTTCTGATTGAGCATCTTACTCAAAATCCAACCTATTGGACTCATGAGCATTTTTTGAATGGGCAGAGGATGGTGAGATTCAGGAAAAATCCCCCCATTCAATAG
>CAZWLS010000142.1:0-9936 GCA_964634415.1 uncultured Roseivirgaceae bacterium
ATCTGGGCAAAAGACAGCATAGGAACTAAAAGGAAGCATGCGAATAACTGTTTCATTTCACTGTCAGTTTTAGTTTTTGAGCCACACTTTTAATTGATAGTCCTTGTACCAGAATAGAGAATACGACAACAGCGTAAGTCACAAACAGTATAAACTCTCTGTATGGCGAAGGATCCAATGAAAGTGCTAATGCGACAGATATAGCACCCCTCAATCCTCCCCATGTCAAAATCTTGGCGGTAGCTTTTGGGCTATCATCTTCTCTATCCGGGAATAGCTTAGATAACACAACAACGGTTATGAAACGAGCTAACAAAACCAAAGGAATGGCAGCAGCGCTTATTAGCATATAATTCCACTCGAAAGTCAAAACTAGCACTTCCAATCCTATGAGTACAAAAAGGACGGCATTGAGTATTTCATCTAGGACTTCCCAGAAAAGATTCATCTCTATTTTCCCTTCAGATGAAAATGCTAAACTGCTTCTTAATTTCTCACCAATAATTAATGCTGCAAAGACCATGGCGAGCGGACCAGACACACCTAGGGCAGAACAAAGAGCATACCCTCCCATAGATATCACGAGTGTGAGCATGATATCAATCTTAGGTTCGTCAGAAATAGACTTCAAAAGCTGAAATCCAATGAGTCCAAGAGCAACTCCAACTATCATCCCTCCCAAGGCTTCTTCAGCGAAAATGCTAACTACCTCTCCGAATCCCACTCCTTCTTCACTCATCGTGAAAATATTCACAAGGGAGACAAATACAACTACACCTACTCCGTCATTAAACAAGGACTCTCCTGCAATCTTGCTTTCTAATGATTTCTTTACACCTAGTTCTTTCAATATCGCAAGCGCTGCGATTGGGTCAGTCGGAGATATCAATGCCCCAAAAATCAATGCATAGCCTAGAGGCAAATCAAATCCCAGAAGTCCAGTGGTCCAGTAAATGAAAAACCCAACTAAAACTGTTGAAAGAACCACACCAAGTGTTGCGAAAGTAAGAATGGACTTTCTTTCCATGGACAAATCTCGTACTTGGAGATTGAGTGCTCCGGCAAAAAGCAACAGACTCAACATCACATCAAAAAGCAATGTTTTAAAGTCTAGCGTTGTTACAATTGAGCATGTCTGATGAAATAAGTCGGGACTAAAGACTTCAAGAAGCCCCAATGGAATTGCCATGATGATTGCTAGCATGGTCATACCAATGGTGCCAGGTAGCTTCACAAACTTATGATTGATATAGCTAAGCAAGCTTGCTAGGCTGAGTAATATGATAAAGGACTGAAACATATCAGATTAACAACGCATCCGTCATTATTTCAATAGTAGCTGGTCCATCATGTGCAAGGAGCTGTTCGAACGCAGCATCTAATTCTTCAGTTTTGGTCACTCGAATGCCCAAAGCGCCACAACTATTAACAAACTCTGAGAAATTAGGATTTTGTAAACTCGTCTTCCACACATCAAACTCAACTGCACGTTGTTCTTTTGAGATTTTCCCAAGCTCATGGTTGTTCAACAAGATGTGCTTAATAGGCATGTTATACTTCACCGCTGTAGTTATCTCCATCGGGTATTGGCCAAAGCCTCCATCTCCCGTCACCGCGACGATCGGTCTTTCACTTCCAACAGCCGCCCAAAGCCCCATTGCAGCTGGGTAGCCAAAGCCGATAGACCCAAGATATCCTGACATTACCACAGACTGATGCTTGCATTCAAAGTACCTTCCGAAACTATAAGTATTATTTCCTACGTCTACCGCAATTGCGGCATTTTCAGGGATGTGTCGATTCATGGCTTCAAAGACAGCTACTGAACTTACTCCATTATCATTCGACTCTTGAAGACGTTTTGCCTTCTCTGCCTTCCAAATTTCCCATCTTTCAGCAACGGCAGGTCTGCGATCTTCGAATTCTGTCTTAACGGATTGTATGTGATTGTTGAATATCCGTGCCGTTTCACCAAGTTCTCCCCAAACTGGTACCTCTATGGCGTGGAATTTTGCCAATGCCAATCGATCAAAGTCTACCTGAATGGTTGGGATCTTTGGTGTAATACCTGTGTGATTAGAAAATGAAGCACCAAATACAAGCAATAGATCTGCTTCATTCATGAAATATGATGCAATTGGCGTCCCGCTTCTTCCTAGTACGCCACAACCAAGCGGATGATGATCAGGAATCAATCCCTTTCCTTTAAATGTCGTAAGTACTGGCGCACCCATCTGCTCAGCAAGCTCAATGATGGCATCCATTTCAAACCTAGCTCCATGACCTACGATAATTACTGGCCGCTGCGAAGCTTTTATTTTACTAATCGCCTGATCTATTACCTCTTTTGGAGGGATGATCTTCGGATCTGCTATTCTATTTTCTAATGTCCCTGCTTTACCCTCTGAAGGGATCACCTGTACATCATCAGGGAATGTAATATGCGAAACGTCTCGATTTACTATCGCATGTTTGACTGCAAGGTTCATCAACTCGGCATGCTTGCTGTCTGACTGCGCCCTGTGATTAAAAGAAGCAACTGATTCGAAGGCGGAAACAAGGTCTACTTCCTGGAAAGCACCTGTTCCTACTACTTGTGTTTGCACTTGCCCAGATAATGCAAGTAGTGGAGCTCTGTCATTCTTGGCATCCCACATGCCTGTATACATATTGGTTGCTCCCGGGCCTGCTATTCCAAAGCAAGCTGCTGGCTTCCCAGTAATCTTACCGTAGGCGGAGGCAGCAAATGCAGCCGCACCTTCATGTCGTATTCCAATAAAAGTGAGTTTCCCCTTTTCCTCTTGATAGCGCATGGCATCTGCAACTCCCAAATTAGAGTGCCCAACCATCCCAAATGCATGAGTTACTCCCGCATTCACCATGGTTTCGATCATTACGTCTGAAACCGTTCGTTCACGTTCTTCTTCCTCTTCTATTTCTACGTACACTCCATCTTCCCGAACTTCAACTTCGAATGATTCAACGCCATCATCAAAACCAGGAGCTTTTCCAGATATCGGATCGTAGTCCCACCCATGCCATGGACACCTCAGCAATCCATTTTCAATTGAGCCTTCTCCCAAAGGGCCTCCTTGGTGTGGACACTTATTATCAAGACATCCGAACTTTCCTTCATGATGGGTAAGACAAAAACTTTTGTGACCGGCTGTGACGGTCATCACTCGCTCATCTTTGAGTTTTGAAGGATCATCGAGAACCTTCTTCCAGACTTTTTTAGTGGACATGTGGCAGAATTAGGTTTTGGGTTACTACTCCATCAATTTACCTTTTTCCTTGATGGATTAAAAATTCAAAACCACAATCTGTGAGCTCTTAAATGTTTTGTCGCAGTGACGTCAAAACCAAATAGGTTATTCTGCTAGCTTGAAATTGCTCATCGACTTCTTCAAACTTTGCCCCATATCATTCAACCGATTTGAGCTTTCGCTAAAGCTTCTCATTCCGCTTGAAAGCTGGCTTGCTGAGCTTGCAACCTCCTCTGTACTAGTGGCTGCCTGCTCCGATATTTGAACCACTGATTCTACCGAGTTGAAAACATCGGTCATCCGTTCTTTTTGGAAGTTAGACGCTTCAAGCACACTTTTAGATATCTCTAATGTATTCTTAGATTCTCTTGAAATCGTATTAAACATTTCATGTGTGTCTCTGGTAGAAGTCACCCCCTTAGTCACGATCTCCTTCATCTCAGCAATCATCTTAGCTGAGACCTCTGTATCCGCCTGTACATCCTTAACAATCTTTTCTATTTCACCGGCTGACTTTCTAGAGTCTTCTGCCAACTTCTTGATTTCATCTGCTACCACGGCGAAGCCACGTCCATTTTCACCAGCCTGTGCTGCCTCTATAGCTGCATTCAATGCCAACAAGTTTGTTTGGGAGGTGATTTCTGTAATAACGCCTAGAATCTTTTGAATTTCTTTAGATCGTTCTGATAAGACGTGAATAGAATCGTAGGTCTTGTTGGAATATTCATCCACCAATTCGATGTTATTCACCACATCTTCTACTTTCTTTTTCCCCTCCTCACTTATCGAATACCCTTCATTTGCAGACTTATTGATCATCTGAGCGTCTGCTTGCATTTTTTTGGAACTATCAAGTACTTCTTCAATGGTCCTGGATGTCTGCTCTATTTCTCGTAATTGATCGTGTGCTCCAGAACTAATCACAGATATTGCACTAGCGATTTCATTTGTACTAACATCCATTTCCTTGCTTGAAGTCAGCATGTTAGAAGTAGCATCATCAATTTGACTTGCGCCGTCATTGATCTGAGAAAGTAACATTCTTAGATTGTTCAGCGCCAAATTCATGTTATCGAACAATACTTGCATCTCGCCCTTAGATTTAACTTCAATATGATCTGTAAGCGTACCCTTAGACATATTATCAGTTACTTGATTGATCACTGAAATTGGCTCAGCAACCAAATTCAAAAGTTCGTTAATTGAGCTCGACAGTTCTTTCCAAACTCCAAACTTGTCATCTACAGACATACGAGAATTGAAGTTCCCTTCCCTTCCCGCACTGTTTACAACCACTTGAGTCTCATCAATGATGTTATCGACAATGTTATTGAAATCGTCGCTGAGCGACTTGAGCGCCTCACTTACCGACTGATCGTTATTGCCGTTTTCATGACTGGTAATTCTGGATGCAACTTGTTGCACATTCAAAGCCATTTCTTCCATCTCATTCAACTGCACTTCAAGCTCATCTGCACTTGTGAAGCGTTTAATACTCTCTGATCGGAGCCTAAATGATACTAATCCTGCTGTCACCACTCCTAATACCGCCAAGCCCATGTGGTAGAAGAAGGTCATATTGGTAAGCACACTCATATTTATGAAATAGCTCAAGTACTCATCTTGACCTTGTCTAACTAAGATAAAAATGGCAACGTGATGGATAACTATAACTCCTGCAAATGGTACAAACACCTTCCAATCCTGATAGATGATTAGAAACATTGGCATAATAAAAAACCAGAAGTGCATTTCGTAGAGTCCTTGTAGCTGCGCCAAATACTGGACCATATAGAGCGCCATAACAGACGCAGTAACTAATCTTGAAAATAGCTGTGCAGGAAAAAATTTAATAGATATGAAGAATATTGCCGCCAGTATTGAGCCCATTCCAAGGCCTAAGACCCAGGTATCATAATGGACAGAAATCAAGACGCCAAACAGCCACAAACCCGAAATCATGATCATTCCAACTTTGTCCGTTTTAGCGTGTTGCAGGTAAGTGCTTTCTTTAGTCGAATTAAGAGTTTTCATATTAGTCCTTTATTAAACACCACACCCCACGAAATTCAATTGATAGCTTGGGAAAATTGGTGGTTGCTGCTGATTGATTAAAAATTTAAGTGCCACTGCTGGTGATGACCAGATTATCTCCCCAGATCCGCAGAGGCCATTTTGATTATTGTAATTACCTCCAAAAAATAAGCGCTGCTCTGAATTAGCAATCAGCGCATATGGCAGTGACTTTACGTGCAATGACTTAGTGAGCTTAGCACCTTCATCATTTACAATTTGCACCCACTGAGGGATATTATACTTATTCCTTAACATAATAGCGTCAATACTGCTACTGTTTACAATGTAGAAATTCACACTTGATCCATACTTCGATACGATCCTATTAATGTGATTGATATTGACTCTGGCGTTTGTGCATTCTTCAGAGAAAAAGTGCAGATAAGACGGCTTGCCTTCTTCAAGAAAATCTAAGTTCATCTTGGAATTAACAGCTAAATCCGAGTTATCACCTACTGGAACATAGTTTTTAAACTCCTGATCCCATAGTATGGCGATAGCAGAAATGAACCCAATTATTATGAGTAACATAGGTATTACGGCTCTATACTTCATTAGGTGGTGATAAAAGTTATAGATACTGTATATCAGTTAACTAAAAATAATTGATTTTTAGTTAACTCTGATTTTATTGGATTACGTAGTGTAATTCACAGCTAATTATTAGACGCAATTTTCATTAGAAATGTTGAATTCGAATCTAAGCAAGACTACCTATACCCTATTAAGTTTTAAACCTACGCTCCAGATTAAAGCCGTTTGAAAAGAAATTTTTTGGAATTTTTTCGTACAAAATGAGCAAGGCAATTCGCTTACAATAAGTAAATTGCAAGGTTATTTAAAACCACCAATGAGAAGATTGTTTTTTGTGGCGCTGTTAGTGCCCACCTTAAGCACGTTTGCCCAAATACCATCCGGGTACTACGACACAGCTGATGGGTTGTCTGGAGATCCACTCAAGACAGCACTATATGATATTATAAAGGGGCATACAGAATTTCCTTATTCATCAAGTAGCACCGACACCTGGGATATCATCAAACTTACAGATCAAGATCCTTCAGACCCTACCAAAGTAGTATGCATTTACTCTGGTTTTACTAGAGATGCCGCTGCAGAATATAACAGTGGTGCCGGTTGGAATAGAGAACACGTTTGGGCAAAATCCAGAGGCGACTTTGGGACAACCAAAGGTGCCGGAACTGATTTACACCACCTGCGTGCAGCAGACGTCTCAACAAATTCTGCACGATCAAACAGAAATTTTAATGACCCATGTGATTCGCAATATGTAGACGGAGATGGAACTACAGATAGCTATACCTGTACGGGGGAGTTTAGTTGGGAACCAAGAGACGAAGTAAAAGGTGATGTGGCCAGAATGCTGTTTTATATGGCTACACGGTATGAAGGCGAGAATGGCGAACCAGACCTTGAACTCACAGAAACACTGCAAGGAAATACTAGCAAAGACCCTCTTCATGCAATACTCAGTGTGTTAATAGACTGGCACAATGCAGACCCTGTAAGTTCAACAGAGACCAGCAGAAATGATATTATATACAGCTACCAGGGAAACAGAAACCCATTCATTGACCATCCGGAGTATGTTGCATTGATATGGGGAAGCGGAAGCTCTACAACACCTACGATTAATGCAAGCCCCACTTCGTTAGATTTTGGCAATGTGGTATTTGGCAATTCAAGTATTCAGAACTATACGGTATCAGGAGTAAACCTGACCAACGATATTACCATCACTCCCCCTGCCGAATATGAACTTTCACTGGTAAGCGACTTTTCATCAACCATCTATAATAGCGGATCTCCACTCACATTGACTCAGTCAAGTGGCACTGTAGCTTCTACTACTATTTACGTTCGCTTTACGCCTCCGAGTGCTTCAGGATTAAATTACAATGGCAACATCACGCATACTAGTACCGGAGCAACACAAGTGGATGTAGGAGTAACAGGTATTGAAGGAGTTAATACCACTCCTAATGCATGGATAAATGAAGTACACTACGACGATGCTTCTACTGATGAAGATGAAATGATAGAAGTCGTGATTCAAGACACTGGATGGGACTTATCTCTATTTACCATTACGCTGTATAATGGCGGAGATAACAGCAGCTATGCAACCTACACAATATCAGCAGACTATACACTTGGGGATCAAAGTGGGAATTTTAAGGTCTATTACGATATACTGCCAGTAAATGGAATACAAAATGGACCTGATGGCATCGCGCTGTCATACAATGGAACGCTGCTACAATTCCTGAGCTACGAGGGTGTATTTACAGCTGCAGATGGTGTTGCAAGTGGTGTTGCATCCACCAATATTGGAGTTTCAGAAGGCGGCAGCGATGCTCCAGGTAGTTCATTACAACTAACAAACAGCGGTTCATCAGACGCGGACTTTTCATGGACCGGTCCAACCACTGACTCCCCGGGATCTTTCAATACAGGACAAAGCATTAGCAATGGCATTACCTTGCTCCCTACTACCCTGGATTTCGGATTGGTAAATTTTGGCACCACCAGTTCAAATCGAAGTTATACCGTGCAGGGGTCTGGATTAAGCAATGATATAGTTGTAACTCCTCCCGCAGATTTTGAAATAGCGCTAGAAAGTGATTTCTCCGGTTCGATATACTCTAACATATTGCCACTTACATTGACAGCCACAGGAGGAGAAGTAAGTACAACAACTGTATATGTAAGGTTTACTCCCCCTGCAAACGACAAAGCTGTTTCCTCCGGAAACATAACCCATGTAAGTGGTAGCTTTTCTGAGAACGTCAGCGTAACTGGTCAAGAAGGAAGCTTTCCAAACGCGTGGATCAATGAAATTCATTATGACAATGTCAGCACTGATGTTGGAGAATTTTTTGAAATCGTCATTGAAGATGCTAGTGAATTTGCGCCACTAACTGATTTCACTGTGACCCTGTACAATGGAGGCAACGGAACCTCTTACGGTTCATATGACATTGATCCAGATAATGCCAGCGTCGATGGAGATACCATTGATAATTATTATTTCTACGCTTATAATCTTCCTACCAATGGGTTACAAAACGGTGCTCCAGATGGACTGGTATTGGATTATCAAGGTACCATCATTCAGTTTCTGTCTTATGAGGGCACGTTCACTGCAGTGGATGGCATCGCACTAGATGCAGAAAGTACAGACATTGGAGTGACAGAAACAGGCAGCACTCTGTCAGGGACTTCTTTGCAGTTATGCTGCATTGGTTCCTTATATGAGGATATGACCTGGCAAGCTTCGGCTACAGAGACAGTAGGAACTACGAATTTGAGTCAGGTGTTGCCAGTAACGCTTCAATCCTTCACCGGGCATCTCCGTGAAAATGACATTCTGCTTAATTGGATCACCCTAACGGAGCTTAACAACGACTACTTTGTAGTTGAAAAATCCAGTGATGGAAACTCATTCAATGAAATTGGCAGAATTGATGGCAATGGGACAAGCAATCGGCCAATCAACTACTCATTCATAGACAAATCAGCTTCTGATTTTAATTTTTATAGATTAAAGCAAGTTGATTTTGACGGAACTAGTACCACTTACGAGACGATACTCGTGAAAACCATATTGAACGTAGATCTACTGATCACCCCAAACCCTGCTTCTGATATTTTAAGAATCAAAAATTCGAACGCACTTCTAAAGGATCAAGTTACTTTGGTACTGTATGACTTGGCGGGTGGACTTGTTTTGAAGGAAAAAGTAACATTTGAAAATGGAGCCTATGAACTAGATGTTACAAACTTGAAGAAGGGAGTTTATCACATCAGTTTGGATGATCAATTGACTCGGTACCGACAAAAGATCATCATTAGATAGTTAGGCAAGGACCTTACCCATAGCCCGTTAATTTCATCAAAATCTATCATTAGAGGCCGCATTCTCTGTTTTTACTCGATAGTAGTATCCATATATAAGATATTTTTATATAACTATATAAATATTAAATAGAACTATTCAAATATTTAATCGTGTTGTTGTAGTGATTGTTAAACTTAAAACATTGCGACAATGAGCTTAATATTTGATTTTTTAAAACAGAGAAGAAGTAAAAGAAATGGTTTAAAGCTGAGAAGATCGGTAACCGGAGAATGGTCCGTGAAGAAAGGATATCGAACATTATACATAGGCAGCAAAGAGAAGTGCGAGTTTTTCATGAACCAAGGACAGATTGGATGACAGGCACAATTTTCACTTCAATAGGTCCGAAAACACTTTTTTAGCATCCATTGCTGCAAAAAACAGCTATTTATCCTAAAAACGGGGAATTTCATAGAATTAATTACATTATTTAATTAATCTAATATTTATTTGCACTTATCCGCCAAATCCACAGATGATGAACAAAATTAGTGTTCTGCTACTATCACTATTTATCACTACAGCTGCGTTTTCTCAGACTTGGGAAGGCGATGTTAGTTCCGATTGGAATGATCCATTGAACTGGAGTGGTAACACACTCCCGGGAAATAATGACAATGTAGTAATCAACCCTTCTAACTACACCAATGCTCCGATAATGAGTGCAAACTC
>CAZWLS010000143.1:0-9929 GCA_964634415.1 uncultured Roseivirgaceae bacterium
CTTCATGAGGTATTCTGAAACGAATTCAATTCTTTTAATCAGTTTATTTAATCTATCGAGATTCATTTTTTCTAGTTTTTTAGTTTCAATTTTCACCCATTCAATACCCATGCAGTTTTTTCATATTCTTGCTCAGGATTTCTTAATACTATCCTCAAAGGATTTGACTGAATAGACACATATAACCTTGGATTTCCTGCTTCATCATTTTCAACTGGCACACCATGCTTTGTGAGATAATTTTCAAGCGCATCTGGCTTAGAAAATGGAAAGTAATTTTTATAGGTAGTAGTCAACTTCGATTCTAAGTATTCTCCGAAGTATTTCTTCACATCTTGGATTTTGTACTCAAGGCTTTTTTTGGAGAATGCTTTTTTTCCTTTTGCTCTATTTTGAGAAGCAATTCGAATATTTTCTACGAGAGTGTTTATTTTTTTTGAGTTCATTATTATCAATTGTTTTGATTTTTACGTTATCTAAATTCTATATTCTGCTACCCGTAATCGGCTCAAATAAGTCATTGTGCTAAAAATGTTGGTCGAATGGTTGGTTTCATCGGATTAATGCAGATATGAAAAAGCATCCATGGATGATTGAAAACCTCACCTACTAAAGAGGTAGTATCCTATCGCAAATGCTAGAAAAGCGCCCATGTTAACAATTTGAACCAGGATTATTTGTCCCAATGAGTCGTTAAAGGTTGTCAACATCAGTACCTGAAATAATCCAAAGATCATGGCTACAAATACAGGAAACTTATGATCGAGTGATAGAAAATAATAGATCAATAAGTTTGCCAACGAGAATAACATGGTGGCTAATCCATATTGCCATAGTAGCGATGCTACAGGTAAGTAAGATGATCCAAAGAGTGTCTCCACAATTTCTTCAGCAAAAAGAAAGGCGAAGAAGTTGAGTACACCCGAAAATGATGCGATGAGCATAAAATATCTTACTAGCGCACCTCTGTAATCACCCCCTTCATTTCTTAGCTTAAGCACTCGCGGGATTAAAATCATCACGACCATCCAAGTCATAAAATATATCATGCGCCCTATCAAGGCCATTGATGTATACAATCCCGCGCTTGTGGGGTCGAAATAATGCTTTACTAGCAATATGTCAGCATAATTGATTAGTATCTGAGCTCCTTCATAGCCTGCTGTTAGAAGTGTAAATTGAATCACCCTTTTCCATTCCGGGAATAATACATTCCATTTAATCTTTACTGGCTCCTTGATGACCATGTAGCCAAGCACCACAGACTCCATAACTGCTATACTTATCAAGAAATCTATGCTAAAAGAGAAGAAATAATATAAAATTAAGGTTATCATCAACCTTCCCCACATTTCCACTTGATATGATGTTGAAAGAGACAAAAAATGCTCTTTGCCTTGTAGAAATCCTCTTTTTACGCTCATCAAGAAAAATAGAGGTAGCATTAACGCAAGCACAATCAATGATTTTGAATCAGATAAATTGAAAAATTCACTGATGGTAGAATAAAACAAGAGCAGTAGTAATGCCAACACTCCACCTACAATCAAACTCAATTTTGCTATCCATGTCCTGAATGTTTCCTCTAAGTCGCAGGACAGATCTATCGTGTACTTTGTAGCGACAATCTGAAAAGTCATTGCTAAGAAGGATGTAGCAAGGAACAACGTTATTATTAA
Organism: uncultured Roseivirgaceae bacterium; assembly: GCA_964634415.1. GTDB lineage: Bacteria > Bacteroidota > Bacteroidia > Cytophagales > Cyclobacteriaceae > Ekhidna. The sequence continues at coordinate 1,680 of CAZWLS010000143.1, forward strand.
TCCAGCTTCAGAAAATTGAGCCGGCGAAAGTACACGACCTAGTACCAGGTTATAACCATAATTACCTGCATTGACTAGCATGGTACTCACCATAAAAATGAATGCCGGAGTTATCCATTGGAAGTAAGGAGCGCGGAGTGTTTTAACGAGTAAAGACATGATCAAAATTTGTTTTTTCCACATATCTCAATACCACTTCTTGAAGATTTGAATACTCCAAATTTTTTCCGGCTCGACGCAGGCTTATGTACAATTTCACGAGCGTGTTAAACTTTGAGAGATTCATACCTATTGTTTCACCCATATCCACTTTGAAATCAACTCCCGTTTCGACTCTGCTCGAGATCATATTTTGAAATTCATTGAACTCGTCTTCATCTAGTAGATTACCTGGTTTAATGTTTAGTATCATAGCTTTCATTTTTATTGATTGTACCTCGAAACTATTTGTATCAATTGCATTAAATAATCACGCTACGTTCAGTCGAAGATTTAGCTAGTTGAATTCCGTTTTTAATGGTTGAGTGGTTTTATGGCCAATAAATTCCATTCGACTTTTATTATTGACAACTCAACTTTTATTGGAATACGTGCAGGCAGCCAACTAATAGTTTAGCTGCATGAAAAACTTACTCTTATATTTCTTTTTACCAACAGCACTATTAATAGGTGTATCAGGCGCAATTGGTCAAGACATGAAATCAGGTTTTCGCATGTTAGAAAGCGGAAGCTACGATGAGGCAACAATCTTCTTTAAGAATATTTTAAAGGAGCATCCTTACAATAAAACTGCTATCATATGCTACGGTAGAGCAGTTGGACTAAATGGGAATGCACAAATGGCATTGGACTTATTCAATGAGTTGGACAATACTTATCCCTATGATATGGAAATATTGTTGAATAAGGCTGAAGCTTATCTGTGGTTAAAAATGCCAGATCAGGCAAAAACGACATACTACAGTGTGCTAAGCCAAGATAGCTTATCGTTCAATGCACTTCTAGGCGTTGCGAATGCTTTCTCAATGGCTCATGAACACCAGTCTGCAAACAAATGGATACAGCGTGCTATAGCTGTAAATCCAAGCAGCGACCAAGCTTTGTTATCTCAAAAATTTATTCGGTTAGCTTATGCAAATCAACTGGCCTCCGAGCAGCAAGACTTTGAAAAAGCACTAAAACTTGTGAATCAAAATCTGACAATACAGTCAGATGATCAAGAGTCTTTAACACTAAAGGCAAACATCCACATAATGTCAGGGGATTATGCGTTGGCAACGCAAGCATTCGATGGAGTGAAAAGTCATGTTGACAGACTCCTAGGAACTTCTATTGCAAAACACTTGGAAAAAAAAGATGATGAAGCGTTAGAATTAGCTAAGAAAGCTCTAGTAGCAAATAACATTCGTGTTATGACACACTATATAAGTGCGTTACTTTGGAATAAAGAACTTGGTGCTGCGAGAGCTATTGCAGATTCGCTTGCAAACTCAAATCCAAATACTCCAGAGTACATCGCCAGTCAAGCAGAGGTTGCAATGTACGAAGCTGACTTTATCGATGGCTACGAAAGATACAATGCTTATTTAATAGAAAACCCCCAGTCATTTAAAGGGAATCTAGGACTAGCAGATGCATCTCATGCACTCGGCATTGATGATCAAGCATATAAGTATGCTCAAAATACGTTGAAATTTCACCCTGGACAGCAGGACGCAAAAGCATTTATCCAAAGGCTTAACAACTTACATAGTCCAAATGTGATTGGATCTCTTGTCTATGGGAATTCGAGTGATGGCAGCTCATTCATCGGTTGGTCTACAGGCCTGGAAGCCAGTGTAAGTCCGAGAACCTCCATCTCGACTAACTATAGCCAAAAGACATACCATACCCGTCAAACCAAATCAGAAAATCAATCAGAAACCATCACTTTAGGTATAAAAAGTCAGTTTGGTAAGCGTTTAAGGTTTGATGCCCAAGCATCCAAAATAGATCTCATAGAAGATGAAAGTGATGATAATACCAGAATGATTGGAGAAGCTATGGCAACCATAAAAATGAGTAAAAGCCAAACTACTTCCTTAGGAATCAAGAGCGAATTGCAAGATTTCAATAGTGATTTATTAAGTCAAAATCTCAAAACCAATCACCTTTTCATTAAAAATGCTCTGAATTGGAAAACCTCAGGCTTCGGAATGTACAGTGAGTATTACTATAGCTCATTTAGTGATGGGAATTCAAGACAATTGCTCTTCAATTCTTTCTATAAGTCAATTGAAAAGAAAGGACTTAAATACGGGATCAACTATCTAGCTATGAAATTTGAAGAAAGTAGATCGTTACAATACTTCTCGCCTACTTCATTTCATCAATTTGAGATGTTTGGAGATATTTCAATCAAGCATCAATCAATCCCTGTGGAATTAAAAGTCAATTCTGCATTAGGATATCAACTTATGAGCAATCAAAATCAAATTTCATGGCGGATGAAAGCTACCATAGAAAAGAACGCAGGAAGGCTAAAACTAAATGTATTTGGAGCTTATAGTTCTATCGGCACTGCCCAAGCCAATGGATTTTCATTCTTTAATTGCGGTGCAACGATTAAATGGCAACTCTCAGAAACCCCGCTATTCAAAGTTCAATAATCTAAATTGAGTTGAGCTTGCTCATAAGGATTGGCTTCTGTCCACGAGAGATCGGTATCACTTGATTTTCTATCAACAGATTGTTTTCCTCTATATCTACAATCTTCTCCACATTAACAATATAAGATCTATGTACTTTGACAAAGCGATTGCCATTGAGTTTGTCTTCAACGTTCTTGAATGTAGTATGTACGATATATCCTTTTTCTACTGTCTTAAATAGTGCATAGTCACCTTTTGCTTCGATATAAAGAATATCATCAATGTTGACTCTTACAATTCTTGAATTAGCTTTAATAAACAAGCTTTCACTATTGAACACCCCCTCTTCACTGTCTCCGCTTGGTTGACCGAAGGCCTTGTGATTCTGTATGGCCACCTCTATTCCAGCGTTGATATCTTTCATTCCATATGGCTTTACAATATACCCGTATGGACTATGCTCTGAAGCTTTTTTGATGGTTTCTTTATCAGCATAAGCTGTAGTGAATATAAATGGCACCTTGTATTCATTCTTGATTTGCTCAGCTATGTCTATTCCACTTTTCGCTCCTTTTAACTGGATATCGAGCAATGCTAAATCAATTTCTTTTGATTTAAACTGAGCAATTGCGTCATCGAAATTGTCTACTATTTCTACAACTTCATGATCAAGTATTTCAATTATATCAGATAATGACTCGGCTATTTGAGGGTCATCTTCAACGATTAATATTTTATAGCTCATATCTCAGCATTTAAGTATTTGGGAAATTTAAAATAAAAGTTGACCCTTTTCCAATTTCACTTTTAACGGAAATGTCTCCTTTATGAATTTTTACGAATTGTTTCACGATAGAAAGGCCAAGGCCCGTACCTTGAATATTGTCAACATTGGATGCTCGAAAGAAGGTATCAAAGAGCTTAGGCAACTCATCTTCCGGTATACCAATACCATAGTCAATCACATGGATCTCAAGACCTTCCTTAAACATAAGCCTCACAACAGGAGGATTTCCATCCGGTGAATATTTAACAGCGTTTTCTAACAAATTCGTCATGATATGACGAAATAATTGCTCGTCTAAATTCACTTTGAATGGCTTGCCTTCTTGTTCACAGCTAATCACTTGATTTCGAGATTCGAAATCAGGAAGGATACTTTCTTTGATGAATCTCTCAACATCAATAGGCCTTGGATCAAATGGTATTTTATCAGAATCAAGCTTACCAATCATCAATATATTGTTGATGAGATGATTGAGCCTTTCTACATTGTTTTCAATTCGGCTTACATTCTTCTTTAGTTTTTCGGGCTTTATCAGTTCAGGATTTTCAATCTGATAATTAAGTAATTCGGTATTGCTTCGGATTGTGGTTAGAGGTGTTCTAAGCTCATGAGAAGTCATTGAAATAAACTGTGATTTCATTTGATTCAGTTCTTTCTGTCTTTCAAGTGCTTGCTCCATATTCTCTCGAGATTCTTTGATTTCAGTGATGTCTCTAACAAAAGCCGTGAAATATTTATCTTCTTCATGCTCAAGGGGAAATACTGTTAATTCTATTGGAAAAACTTCTCCTGTTTTTCGCATACCTACAATCTCAATCCGTGTATTTAAAACCGGACCATGACCTGTCTTTAGATAGTTTTTCATCCCAGATTCGTGTCCTTCTCTATGGACATGTGGAATAATCGTATCACTCAGCTTTTTACCAAGAATCTCATCTTTAGTATACCCGAATATTTTGCTTGCCTGTGGACTCCACTCAAATACTTCCCCCTTTGAATTTATCGATATAAGTCCATCGAGAGACCTTTCGAAAAGCTTTTCAAGTTGGTTTGATTTAAATGCATTTTCCTGCCTTAGCTTCTTCTCACTCGTAATATCTAAGTGAATTCCAATGGACCCAATTACATTACCATCTTTGTCATAATTGGGAGCTCCGCTAATTATAGCCCATCTTTCCTGACCATTCTTATCCTTGATTTTTATTTCATAACTACTGGAGGCGCCTTCTTTACGAAGTGTATTTTGTTTAGCAATTACTTCTTTAGCCTCTTTGTCGAGAAGAAGATCAGAAGCCTTTTGACCAATCACTTCCTCAAGGTGGTATCCGGTAAGCTCCAAAAAGGATTTATTAGCATGTTTAATGATTTCATCATTGTCCACCTCTAAAAGCCCTAGCTGAATATTGTCAATGATTCTGCGATACTTTTCCTCACTGTTTTTTAGCGACTTTTCAGCACTTTGGCGCTGTTCTATTTCTTTTTGAAGCTTTTGGTAGAAAAACCCACTTTCAATACTTGTTCCAAATAATGAGATTACATCCTGATAGGGCAAAAACGACTCCCTGGTAAAATCTATAGACGTCGAGCCATTATGGTAGAGCTCCATGATTGCGAAATCATTCAAATTGAAATACGCAAACGATCCCTCCATTTTTCGTTCAGACAAAAGTGATTTATCAACAACAACAAAATCGTCTTTTCTAAAAAGTGATTCAAAACGACTTAGATCTATATAATCATTCGAAGGTGCATCAGGGGTAGCGTATAATTTCTTGAGCTTAAGTTTTTTTCCGTCAGAGCCATAGATTATCCATACTGATCCTGCTTGAAGAGATCTTCTCGAAAGAATTTTCTTAATAAAATTCTTAGCCTTTTCATCAGGCATTTGATGCTGTACATTGGTTAAGCTTAATTCATATAAAATAGAAAGAAGCTCTATTGGCTGATTCATGTTTAGCTAAAAGTAGAAACAACTATGGTTTTATTATAGAATTCAAGATAGCCATTAATACCAGATGAAATTTCTCCAATACTAAGAATTCCTTCAACCTCATGATCAGAACCACCTGGTAGGTTCTCTTTGATTGCTCTCAACTCATTTTGAAAATCATCTTCAAGATACAGTATTCTAGAAATACAATCCGTTACAAGTAAATCTTTCATTTCAGCATTCATTGATTGGCCCGAAGCAATACTGGCATTTTCGATTAGCTTATCATTATCACCCTTTAATATGTTGAGTGAGGTGTTGTTATCTACTTTACCAACACAGACTAGAGTTCCGTCGTCTTCTACAGTAATTGGATCTCTGACTACATCTTCTTGCCCTTCTCTGAATATTCCAAACGGAAATCCTTTTGCTATATCAAAGAATTCACTTGATTCGAACCGTTGATCTGTGTTAGATTCAACTACTTCCTTATAGACTTCAAATGCCGGTCGCCAATTCAGCTCGATAACCTTATTTCCTTCTGTTTTATTAGCAATAAATGGCCCATCTATCTTTTCCCACCCATGCTTAACACCCAATTGTGTTTTCATATCATTAAATACAATCAAAGCGGCATTCTGATAAAACCCATCATTTGAAAAAATGCAAGGCTTTTGCTCAAGCGTTAATGATCCTGCACCTCCACCGACATAGCTAATCTGGTTCCAGTACTTATCATATAAACTCTCCAGGAAATTTGGAATATCAGGAGATAATCCATCAACCAGTACAATACTGGATTTAATATTCGTCCTGAGTTCCGGCAGTTCATCGATGGCAGACATATCTTCTACCAAACAATATTCTTGATTGAAGCCAACCAACTTATGTATAATTCCTTCATCAAGTGCCTCTTCATCGTAAATAATCTTAGGAAAGATGCCGCCAGCTATAGATAAGCTTTGCTTATTGCATTCAGCTATTAATTCTTCAATATCTAATTCTGTTCCTTCTGCAATCAGAAGTAGATTGATGTCATCAGACGATAGCCTAGACACTATGGATTGGAGTGTGTTGTCTTTAATTAGCATGTTTGAGCGAGTTAAACTTCTCAAATAAATATTCAGACCATTCGAATTGCGGACTCAATACGTCGAGTTGCAGAAAAAACGGGTCGAATGGTAATTCTCAGTAATTCTTCAGTTTACAGGCACAATTCAGCAATTGACCTTATTAATTGTCCCAATGGACTTGTACTAAAAAGCACAACATATGGTATTGCCCAAATTCGAAAAAAAAGCAATGCCATGAAACAAAATTTATCCCTCAGACTTGCAGCACTTGTAGCATTCTTCCTTTGGTGTCTATATCAAGCAGATGCACAGTCTTTCGAATGTAATTCCAACCTATATCAAGTAGTAAATGGAAAAGAACTTAAGGTTCTAGACCCTTCTACTGGTATCTATGAATTAATTGGAGAGGCTACCTATAAATACAATGGTGCCGGCTTCAATTATGAAGATGGATACATATATGGTATCCATTCCGGGAATAATCTGGTGAGGGTCGATAATACAGGTGAGGCTACCATTTTAGGATCTATTAGTGGATTTAGTGGCTTAAGCTATTCTGGAGATTTCGACTTAGAAGGAAACTGGTATTCGTTTAGAAAAAAGAATTCAAATTGGATCATGAATAAAGTGGATGTAAATGCATCATCTTTAGTGGCCGAAGAATTTGAATTGACTGTATTGTCCGGTCCTTCAAATCCTAATCACACTGCTGATGTCTCTTTCAATGCAATAACCGGAAAATTCTATGGCATGACAAACGGGCTCTTAATAGAATATAATATTGAGGAAAAAACTGTTCAGGTCCTTGGGGATTATTCAGATGTGGCAGAAAGTGAAAGTTATGGAGCAGCATGGTCAGACCAATCTGGAAAAACGTATTTTTTCAACAATAATACCGGCAATATATATCGGACTGAATTTGATAATAACGGCAATGTTGCATCTTTTGCATTCGTTGCAACATCAGAACCCAATGGTAATAATGACGGGATGGGATGTCCGTTAGCTGAGACAGTCACGTTTCCAGAAATTTGTGATAATGGTATTGATGATGATGGTGACGGACTAGTCGATTGCGAGGACCCAGATTGTTATGGCAAGGAGGCTTGTGGTGTAAGCAGCACCATTTTCAGTTCCACATTTGCATGCGAAAATAGCATAGCTACATACCATGTTTTTTACACAAACAATTCAAATCTGACTAACACGCTGACTGTAGAGGAGTCGCTACCTCAAGGATTCAGCTTTGTACAAGACACGCTTGAATTTGATGCAGGGGGATTTTCTGATATGAGCGCAAATCCACAAGAAGGTGATACTGGAACAATATCTTGGGGCAATATTACCTTAGAAGGAAAGGAAACAGTAAGGATTTCCTACGACGTAGTTATCTCCAGTTCTACACCCTATGGAACGAACAGCAATTCTGTAGTAGCCACTCTCGGTGATCCCAACACACAACTTTATCCAAGTTCATTGTCAACTGAAATTACGATTGGAACATGTCCTGATCCGGTGGTTTATACCTGTGAACCTGCTTTTTATCAGGTTTATCAAAAGAAAGGGAAGAATCAACCAAATATGTATGGTAAGCTAAATCCGCATACTGGAGATTATGATGGAATAGCTGTAGCATCTGATTATGCAAACGGACTTGGATATGATATTAACACAGGGCTTGTTTATGGGGCTTCTGGGAAAAGATTCATTCAACTTGATCAGGAAGGGTTAGTTATTGATCAAGGTATAAGATTTAACAAGAATGTTTATCGAGGAGATGTAAATGAAAATAGTGAATGGTATGGTGTAGATGGAAGTGATGTAATAAAG